>NZ_JBEHFY010000006.1:0-123097 GCF_040225815.1 Corynebacterium sp. KPL2895 | reverse complement strand
GGCACCGTATGACCTGGTTGCGGAGGTTGCGGAGACCGGTAAGCTGCCGGTCGTCCTCTTCGTTGCCGGCGGCGTGGCCACGCCTGCCGATGCCGCCCTCGTCCGCCAGATGGGCGCCGAAGGTGTCTTCGTGGGCTCCGGCATCTTCAAATCCGGTAACCCGTCGGCGCGCGCGGAGGCCATCGTGAAGGCCGCCACGCTTTACGATGACCCCGCCGAGCTCGCCAAGCTCTCCCGCGGCCTGGGCGAGGCCATGGTCGGCATCAATGTCGGCGATGTGCCGGCACCGCACCGCCTGGCCGAGCGCGGCTGGTAATCGCGTGGTCATGCCACAAGAAGCTAGCGCCACGATCGGGGTGCTCGCGCTGCAGGGCGGCGTGGAAGAACACCTGCACATCCTCGAAGGCCTGGGGGCGGACACGCGCCGGGTGCGCGTACCGCGCGACCTTGAGGGCCTGGATGGGCTGGTGATTCCGGGCGGGGAGTCGAGTGTCATCGACAAGCTCGCCCGCACCTTCGGCGTGGCCGACCCGCTGCGCGAGGCCGCGGCCGCAGGCCTTCCCGTGCTCGCTACCTGCGCCGGGTTGATTTATTGCGCCCGCGAGCTGGATAACCCCTCGCCAGGCCAGCAGACACTGGGGCGGCTCGATATCACCGTGCGGCGCAATGCCTTTGGCAACCAGCGCTTTTCCGCCGAGCTCACCGTGCCGGTCGTGGTCGGGGAAGAAACTCTGCCCATCGAGGCGAGCTTCATCCGCGCCCCGCTGGTCACCCGCGTCGGTGAAGGCGTGGAGGTCATCGCGACCGTGCCGCACGACGGCGCGGAGGAAGCGGTCGTGGGCGTGCGCCACGGCGCCGTCACCGCTTTGAGCTTTCACCCGGAAGAAAACGATGAGGCGCGCGTGCACGCCGCCTGGCTGGCCAGTATCCGCTAGGCGCCGGATAGGCCGCGGCGCTTGAGCAGCGGAGCGACGTCCTTATCGCGCCCGCGGAAGTCGCGGTAGGCCGCGCC
The DNA here is from genome assembly GCF_040225815.1 of Corynebacterium sp. KPL2895. Classification (NCBI taxonomy): domain Bacteria; kingdom Bacillati; phylum Actinomycetota; class Actinomycetes; order Mycobacteriales; family Corynebacteriaceae; genus Corynebacterium; species Corynebacterium sp. KPL2895. The sequence continues at coordinate 122,085 of NZ_JBEHFY010000006.1, read as the reverse complement.
GAAATCGCGGGAGGCGCCGCGGGAGAGGATGAGGTCCCGGAACTTTTGTCCTGCGGCGCGTAGATCGCTTTGCTCCTTGAACCACTCGAAGCCATCGGCATCGAGCGCCTCGGCCCACAGGTAGGAGTAGTAGCCCGCGGAGTAGCCGCCAGCGAAGAGGTGGTTGAAGTACGTCGATCGGTAACGCGGGGCGATGTGCGGGTTATCCAGCCCCACCGCGCGCAGGGCCTCCTCCTCGAATGCGTCCACGGCCTCCGGGGTGGCCTCAAGTGCCGCGGCGTCCTTGGCGCTGAGCGAATGCCACGCCAAATCGATAATGGAGGCCGCCAAGTACTCCGAGGTGGCAAAGCCCTGGCCAAATTCGGAGGCGGCGGTCACGGCATCGAGCAGCTCATCGGGAATCGGCTCGCCGGTGTCGACGTGGCGCGCATACTGCTTGACCAGTTGCTTATCCAGCGCCCAGTTCTCATTGATCTGCGAGGGGAATTCCACCCAGTCGCGCGGGACGTTGGTGCCGGCGAAGGTGGGGTAGTGGACATCGGAAAGCAGCCCGTGCAAGGCGTGGCCGAATTCGTGGAAGAGGGTGTGCACCTCGTCCAGGCTCAGCAGGGGCTGGGAACCATCGGCGGGCTTGGTAATGCCCAGCACGTTGACGATGACCGGCTTGCGCTCCAGCAGGCCTGATTGGCCCACAAACTGGCTCATCCACGCGCCACCGCGCTTGGTGGGGCGGCCGAAATAGTCTGTGAGCAGCAGGCCAATTCCCTTGTCTCCGTGCTCGACGTTATCTCCGTGTTCGCCCTTATCTTCGTGTTCGACACTCTTGTCGAACACCTCCCAGACGCGCACGCCCTCGGCATAGCCCTCCAGGTCCTCGCGCGGGATAACGGTAATGCCGTACAGGCACTCGGCGGCGGCGAATACGCCCTGGGTGAGGACCTTGTCCAGGGGAAGTACTGGCGCAACTCCTCTTCGTCGAGCGAGAAGTCGCGGGCGCGGACCTTGGATTCCCAGTAGGGCCAGTCCGCGGCGTGGAAGTCTTGCTCGTTGAGCGTGGCTTCCTCGGCTAATAGCTTGTGCTCGCCGGCGGCATTGGCCGCGGCCGCGGGGGCGAGGTCTGCGAGCATGTCGCGCGCGGCGTCGGCGCTGCCAGCGGTTTCTTCCGCGATGACGTAATCGGCGTGGGAAGCATAGCCCAGCAGCTCGGCGCGTTCGGCGCGCAGCTGGACGGCCTCGATAAGCCCTGGAATGTTGTTTTCGGAGCCTCTGCTTGCCGATGCCGCATAGAGCTTCTTCCGCGCCCCCTCCCTAGCCAGGCGGGACTGCTCCGATTGCACGGTGGGCAGCTCGAGCGGGATGACGTAGCCTTCGCGGCCTAGGGCCTTGGCATCCGCCTTGGCCGAGGCGATGCGCTCCGGCGGCAGGCCCTCGAGCTCTTCCTCCGTGAACTCGACGGCGTGCTCGCGCGTGGAGGCCATGAGATTGCGGCCGAATTCCTCCGATAGGGCGGACAGGCGCTGGTTGATATCGGATAGGCGGGCCTTGCCGGCGGCATCGAGATCCGCTCCTTGGCGTGCGAACGTGCGCAGAAGGTGCTCGTGCAGGCGCGCGCCCTCCTCATCGCCGGCGGGTGGGGTGGCGTCCTTGATGCGCTGGTAGAGCTTTTCGTCCTGGTACATCGCGTCGTAGTGGGCGGACAGGCGCGGATAGATATCGGCGGCGATCTCTTCCATCTCATCGGTGACGTCCGTGTCAGAAAGGTTGCCAAAGACCGCCATGACGCGGTCGAGGTCTTGGCCGGAACGCTCGAGGGTTTCCACGGTATTTTCCCACGTGGGCGCGGCGGGATTTTCAGTAATGGCGGAGAGCTCGGCATCGTGGCGCGCGAGCGCTTCGTCGAAAGCGGGGCGGTAGTGCTCGACTTTAATCTCCGCAAACGGCGGGAGTTGGTAGGGCAACGATGAAGGGTGGAGTAATGGATTAGTCATAAATGACCAATGTACCCATTAACTCCACCATCTGTGATGGCTTTCATTAAGAAGGCTAGCTCACCGTTACTAGCTCCGCGTCTTCATCCTGCTCCTTCTGCGGCGGCGTGGCCTTTCGCTTTCCGGTATTCATCAAGATGATATCTAGTACGAGGAATGCGGCAAGGGTAATGCCCAAAAGCGGCATAAATACACCGACAGTTGCGGCAAAGAGAGCGCCCAGGCCGGTGGTGGCCCAGGAGAAGTGCCGCTTGGAGCCAGGTGCAAATTGCGGCCGGCGCTTCCACCACATGTAGTAGCCCAGAACAACCATGGCGGCGATGGCGAGGCCAAGGGTAAAAAGGGCGATCTGCAGCGGCAGGCCAAACATGATGCCCATGTGCAGGTAGATGCCCCAGCTGCTGAGCTTGCTAAATAGCGGCAGCTCGGAGAAGGGCAGGCGGTCGATGACCTCGCCGGTGGAACCGTCGACGGATACCTCATCAGAGGTGTAGCGCCACTCGACCCAGCGCTCGCTCACCTTCCACCCCGAGTCGGTGTCCTCCGGGGCGTACAAGCGCAGCGGGCCGGTTAGGCCTTCCGCGCGGCCGGTGGCGTAGACGCGCTCTGCCTGCTCGGCGATGACCTCCGGCTCCGGAGCCTCGCCCGCAGCTTCCGCATCCCCACCGTGAGCGCCGTGGGCACCGTGGCCTTCGTGCCCGGCGTGGGCATCGTGTGTGGCATCGGCGGAGGAATCGGTGGTGAGCGCGGTTTCTACCGGCGTAGCCTTCCAGTTCATTTTCTCCACCACGGAATTGACGTTCCCGCCGGCCAGTTGGGACCAGGTGATGCCGGTAGCTGACAAGCCAATGAGCCCGATGAAAATCCATGCGCCCATCGTGGAGTGCAGGCGGGTGGCCTTCCAGCGCTTGGAGCGCTGCGGCTGGTTCTTTAGCGGCGCGGCCGCCTTCTTGGGCCGGCGGCGAATCCACCACATGTAGAGCCCGCCGCAGGCCAGGACCCACAGCCAGGAGGCGGCTAGCTCGGAATAGAGCTCGCCCGGCTGGCCCAGGTGGAAGCTTTCATGCAGCGAGGAGATCCAGCGGCGCAGCGGCATTTCACCCAGGCCAGAATAAGTGAGGTAGTCACCGATGACCTCGCCATCGGCCGGATTAATAAAGACGGTGCGCTGCAGGCTCTCGTCGATGCCCGGATCCGCCACCAGCACGCGCGTAGAGTCCGTCGCCGATTCCGCCGGCCATACCTGGGAGACCGGCATATCCGGGTGTTCCTTTTGGGCGGCGCTGATTTGGTCCTCCAGGCTTACCGGGTTATTAACTTCCTCGACGGTCATGACGTCGCGGTAAGCAAACTTTTCCAGGGTCGGCGCCAGTGCATAGAGGCAGCCGGTCAATGCCGCGATAAGGATGAAGGGGCCGACGAACATTCCGCCGTAGAAGTGTATGCGTTGGATGAAGGAACGCAGAGCCGTCCGACTCATAAAGTAGTTCTCTTTCGTGCTTAGTGGTCAGTTGCATGGACGCTGATATCAACTGCACTAATAGTCGGAACTTAGGCAACCCTGGTTCCCGGAGAGCGAAAATTTTTTCAGTCGTGTGAAAGGGATGTGAAAACTAGACAGTGAAGAAGCTTTTACTTCTTCAGGTCATCGATGAACGGGGGTGAGCAATGGCTTTCATTATGAGAGCTCGAGGTGGAAACTAGTGAAACCGCCTTGGCCATCGGGAGTACCGGTGGCGGTGATGGTGCGGTCGGTGGGGATACAGGAGATATCGAGAAGCAGCGTGAGCGAGGACATAACGTGGTGCTCGCTGCTTTCAATATTCGTACACTCGATGCGTGCTAGGGTGATGTCGCCCTCGCCGAGCTGGAGTTTCTCTCGGAGGACATCGGGCTGTGATTCCAACAGGTCGAGCAGGCGCGGCTCGGCTTCCTCTACGACGCTGCAGGGTTCGATGAGGAAGAGTTCGTCGAACAGGTTGGGAAAGGCTATCTCCGTGTCGTGGGCGGGAATGAGAGCTCCTGTCACATTGCTCAGGCGGTAGGAGGCGGGTGCAGAGTGTTGGTGACCGTTCCACAGCAATGTGAGGTCGATGAGACCGGCGTCGCCATGCTTGACGACGGCCCTCGGGCACTCTGGCCTGTCAGGGCACTCAGGGGAAACGGGGAGGAAAACGACGGTGTCAAGCCGCAGGGCCGTGCGGCGAGCTGCCGCGAAGTAGTTATCCCATGATTGACTCTCGCGGCGCAGGGGCACGAAGGGAAGCTCCGGCCATAATTGAACTGAATGCCCGATTTGGCGAATCATTGCATGCGCGAGATGGGGGTCCGCAGAACTCACGATGAAGACGCTGCCGGGAGTCAGCGGAGGAAAGAACTCCCGCATCTCAGGAAACGGGTACATGTCAGCTCCGCGTGGTGAAGAGGAGATACTCGATGGCATCGGAGGGCAGATCGGGGCGCCACTGCTCGAGCACAGAGTGCACAGTGGCCAGGTAGAGCTCGTACTCCGTAGTGCGCCACCCGCTGTGGATGGTCCAGCCCATAGCGTTCGCGACGAAGCGATCCAGGATTAGTGGGGTAACCTCGCCTGGCTGTGGTGGATGGGTGAAGTACAGCAGTTTAGTGAAATACGCGGGCCCCAGTCCGGGGACGCGTCTTCCGCGGCCTGAGTCGCTGTTATTGAAATACCGGTACGCGGCCACGGGGTCGGAGGGCATTCCGGCGACAGCATCGAGGAGCTTGTTGGTGTTGGAGGGGATGGTCAGCGGAGTCATAGCGCGGTAGCGCATCAGCCCGTTGGTGCCCGTTCCCCAAGCGGCCAGGGTAGCGAAGAAGGCGAGTATATCCGCAGATGAATCGAGGTTGCCGGCCGCAGCAAACACCTGGCCGCGGGTGAGTGTGCCGCGGGGCGAGTCAGTGTTGAACACCGTCGGCAGAGGCCCGAGATGCGGGTGCTGAGACCACCCCTCGCGCCACGCAGCGGCGTCAATGGTGACCTGGTGGCTGAGGACGTCGGCGTAGGAAAACGACGACGCCGCGCGCTCCACTACGGAGAGGATACGCGCGGCGGTCGGAAACATGATGGTAGAAAGAACTACTTCTTCAGGCCATCGATGATCTCGTTGAACTGTGCGACAGGCCGCATGACAGAGGAGGTCTTCTCGTCGTTGGGCCAGTAGTAGCCGCCGAGGTCGGCGGGATCACCCTGGGCATCGATAAGAGCCTGGGAAATCTCATCGGCCTTGCCGGAAAGCTCGGAGGCAACGTCCTTGAAGGCGGCCGCGAGATCGGCATCCTCGGTCTGGTTAGCCAGCTCCTCGGCCCAGAAGGTAGCCAGGAAGAAGTGGGAACCGCGGTTGTCGTTCTCGCCCGCCTTGCGGGATGGGGACTTGCCCTCGTTCAGCAGGCGCTCGGTGGCCTTGTCCAGGGTGGTGGCCAGCACGCCGGCCTTTTCGTTGCCGTTGGTCTGGTTCTCGTGGCGGAAGGACTCGGCCAGCGCCAAGAACTCACCGAGGGAGTCCCAGCGCAGGTGGTTTTCTTCCTGTACCTGCTGGACGTGCTTCGGGGCGGAGCCGCCGGCACCGGTCTCGAAGAGGCCGCCGCCTGCCATCAGCGGAACCACGGACAGCATCTTTGCGGAGGTACCCAGCTCGAGGATAGGGAAGAGGTCCGTGTTGTAGTCACGCAGCACGTTACCGGTCACGGAGATGGTGTCCTCGCCGCGGCGGATGCGCTCGATGGAGGTCTTGGTAGCGGTGACCGGATCCTGGATCTCGATGTCCAAGCCCTCGGTGTCGTGGTCCTTGAGGTACTTTTCCACCAGGGACTGGATATTGCGGTCGTGGCCGCGCTCCGGGTCGAGCCAGAAGATGGTCTTCATACCGGACAGGCGCGCGCGGTTGACGGCGAGCTTAACCCAGTCCTGGATCGGCTCGTCCTTGGTCTGGCAGGCGCGCCAGATATCGCCGGCCTCGACGTCGTGCTCGATGAGCACCTCGCCCTTGGAGTTGCGGACCTCAACGGTGCCGGCTGCGGGCACCTTGAAGGTCTTGTTGTGGGAGCCGTACTCCTCGGCCTTCTTAGCCATCAGGCCGACGTTTGGCACGGTACCCATGGTGGTGGGGTCAAAGGCGCCGTTTTCCTTGCAGTCTTCGATGACGGCCTGGTACACGCCGGCGTAGGAGGAGTCCGGGATAACGGCGAGGGTGTCTTGCTCCTCGTCGTTCTTGTTCCACATGTGGCCGGAGGTGCGGATCATGGCCGGCATGGAGGCGTCAATGATGACATCGGAAGGCACGTGCAGGTTGGTGATGCCCTTGTGGGAGTTGACCATGGCGAGATCGGGGCCATCGGCAAGCGCGGATTCGAAGGCTGCCTTGATTTCCTCGCCATTGTCGAGCTTGTCCAAGCCTTCCAGGATGGAGCCCAAGCCGTTTTCGCCGTTGAGGCCGGCGGAGATGAGCTCGTCGCCGTACTTATCAAAGACATCGGCGAAGTAGGTGCGCACGACGTGGCCGAAGAGGATGGGGTCAGAGACCTTCATCATGGTGGCCTTCAGGTGGGTGGAGAAGAGCACGCCCTCTTCCTTGGCGCGCTTGACCTGCTGCAGCAGGAACTCATCGAGGGCCTTGGCGGACATGAAGGTGCCGTCGATGACCTCGTCCTTAAGAACCGGCAGCTCCGGCAGCAGGGTCTGCTCGCCGTCAGCGGTCTTCAGCACGATGGACAGGGTATCTTCCTCGGGGATGATGACGGACTTCTCGTTGTGACGGAAGTCGTTATCGTCCATGGTGGCGACGTTGGTCTTGGAATCCTTGGACCACTCGCCCATGCGGTGCGGGTGCTTCTTAACAAAGGTCTTTACGGCCTCCGGCGCGCGGCGGTCGGAGTTACCCTCACGCAGGACGGGGTTAACAGCGGAGCCCTTGACGGAATCGTAGCGGGCCGCGATGTCCTTTTCCTCGTCGGTGGACGGGTTATCCGGGTAATCAGGCAGGTCGTAGCCGGCGGCCTGCAGCTCAGCGATGGCCTTCTTCAGCTGCACCAGGGAAGCCGAAATATTCGGCAGCTTGATGATATTAGCCTCTGGGGTCTTGGCCATCTTGCCCAGCTCAGCCAGGGCGTCTTCCACCTTCTGGTCCTCGGTGAGGCGCTCTGGGAACTGCGCGGCGATGCGGGCAGCCAGGGAAATATCGCGGGTTTCTACGTCAATGCCCGCGGTGGAAGCGAAGGCCTCCACGATGGGCTTGAGGGAGTAGGTCGCCAGAAGCGGCGCCTCATCGGTACGGGTCCACGTAATCTTAGCCATGATTCTCCTATTAAATGTGGGAAAATTTCTTCAGGTGACCAGATTACCGATTTTGTCCGCTCCATGTGGAGCGCTCGGTACATTCCGGGGCTGGGTGGCATCGGTCACGGGGCCATGCGCTGGGTAAATCTCTTCACCTGTCCACGCCCTGAACATGCTTTATCCGCAGGTGGGGTGTATCGTCGCCCCTCGTGAAAATTATCGATCAGTTAAGCCCGCGCAGCGCCCATGAACACCGCATTCACCGTCGGCCTTTGCCCCGCCAGACGGAGATTTCTACTGCGCGCCGCACCATCGTCATGGTGGCGATGGCCCTTGGTGCGTTTGCTATCGGTACTACCGAGTTCGTCTCGATGGGCCTGCTACCGCTGATCGCGGAGGATTTCGGGGTTTCTGAGGATACCGCCTCCACGCTGATTACCACCTACGCACTCGGTGTAGTGGTCGGTGCGCCCCTGATTGCGGCCTTTACCGGCAAGCTCCCGCGCCGCCGCCTCATCCTCTTGCTCATCGGCTTTTTGGTGGTGGGCAACCTGCTCTCGGTCCTCGCGCCGAATTACTGGGTGCTCATGGTGGCTCGATTCATCGCCGGCATGCCCCACGGAGCGTACTTCTCCGTGGCTAACCTGTCCGCGGCGTCGATGGCCCCTCCCGGCGGGCGCGGCAAGGCCATGGCTTTTGTGGGCATGGGGCTTGCCATCGCCACGGTTATCGGCGTGCCCGCGGCACAGGCCCTGGGTTCCGCGCTGGGGTGGCACGCGGCATACCTAGTGGTTGTGGTCATCGGTCTTATTACCGCCGTGGCCCTGTTCTTCCTCATGCCGCACATGACGGAGATGAAACAGACCGATATCCGCACCGAGTTCGATGCCTTTAAAAACAGCCAGGTGTGGCTCACCGTCATCATGGGCGTGGTGGGTTTCGGCGGCATGTTCTCCGTCTACACCTATATCTCCTGGACCATGACCGAGGTCGCTGGCCTGAGCGATAGCCTGATTTGGGTCGTGCTCATGGCCTACGGCATTGGCATGACGATAGGCAATGCCTTCGGCGGTTGGTTGGCGGACCGCAATCTCGAATTCGGGATCATCTTCGCCCTGGCCAGCCTGATCATCATTCTTACGGCCTTCTATTTCCTCTCCAGCCACGCCATCCCCGCCACCATTTGCTTTGGCATGGTGGCGTTTATGGGTTCCACGTTGGTGCCGTCGCTGCAGCTGCGTTTGGTCCACGTGGCAGGCGATGCCCAGACCTTATCCGCCGCGCTCAACCAGTCCGCGCTCAATATCGCGAATGCAGCCGGTGCGACCATCGGCGGCATTGTCGTCGGCGCGGGTCTGGGCTATTCCGCCCCGGCGCTGGCGGGCGCCGGTTTGGCGGCCGCGGGTTGCGTTGTGTGGGCGATAACAATGTGGGATAAAAAACGCCTTGCAGGCCGCAGCTAGAAGTACCACCGCACACGCCTATATTCTGGAGCACCATGAGCCTTACCATCGCTAGCGTCAACGTCAATGGAATCCGCGCCGCGTGCAAGCAGCGCAACGAAAACAACCCCGGCATGAATGCCTGGTTGGAACAAACCCCGGCCGATATCGTGCTGATGCAAGAGGTACGCGCCACCCCGGATCAAGCCAGAAAGGCCCTGGCACCCGCCCTGGAAGCAGGCTGGCACTTGGAGCTTGCCGATGCCGCCGCCAAGGGCCGCGCCGGAGTAGGCATCCTCTCTCGCACGCCGCTTGCCGATGTCGAAATCGGCTTCGGCTCCTTTACCGATGCCGGCCGCTGGATTGCCGCTACCACCCGCGATATCCGCGTGGCCTCGCTGTATCTGCCTTCCGGCGATACCGATTCGCCGAAGCTGGATGAAAAGTACCGCTTCTTGGATGAATTCGATTCCGTGCTGGCAGAAAACGCCGATAAGGACATGGTCATCGGCGGTGACTGGAATATCTGCCACCGTGCCCAGGATTTGAAGAATAATAAGGCCAACGAGAAGAAGGCCGGCCACCTGCCAGAAGAGCGCGCCTTTATGGACCATATCTTCGGCAGCTTTCCGGATGAGGCGCCGCAGGAGAAAAAGAACCTGGGCGAGTGGCTCGGCGTCGTGGACTACGCGGGCACCACCCCGTGGGAGCCGGCCACCGCGCCGCAGTGGTTCGACGTGGCGCGCCGGCTCCACCCAGAGGCCGACGGCCCCTATACCTGGTGGACCTATCGCGGCCAAGCCTTCAATAACGATGCAGGCTGGCGCATCGACTACCAAGCCGCAACTCAGCCGCTGCTCGATCGCGCGCAGCGCACCTGGGTGGATAAGGCCCCGACCGTAGAGCAGCGCTGGTCCGATCACTCGCCACTGCTGGTGGAATACGTCTGATGTCGCCGCTATTTAGCGTCCTGTACGTCATCGGCATTACCGCCGAGTCCATGACGGCTGCGCTATCGGCCGGCCGGCAAAAACTCGACCTTTTCGGCGTGACGATGATCGCCGCCATTACCGCACTAGGCGGTGGCACCGTCCGCGATATCGTGCTGGCGGATCCGCCTCTGACCTGGGTAGAACACCCCATCTATCTGGTCATCGTCATCGCTGCCGCCATCGTCACGGTGGGCATGTCCTTCCTCATGCACTATTTCCGCCACCTCTTCCTCATTCTCGATGCCTTGGGGCTGGCGGTCTTTTCCGTGCTGGGCACCCAGATTGCCGCACACTTGGGTTACGGCTTCATCATCGCCTCGGTATCTGCAGTCATTTCCGGCGTCTTCGGCGGTGTGCTGCGCGATCTGCTTTCGGACCGCATTCCGCTGGTATTTTCCGGCGAGTTTTATGCGGCCATCTCGATCCTTGCGGCCGGGCTCTACATGATCCTCTTGCGCGCCGGGCTATCGGAGGAACCCACGGCGATTATTACTGCCTTGGTCTGCTTTGCCGCGCGCCTTGCGGCCATCTACTTCAAGACGGGCCTGCCCGTCTTTGAATACCGCGATGGTGAGCAGCAGATGGATCCGCGCCTGCGGCTATCGGCGCGCATCGTGCGCGATGGCGCCCGTCGTGCCAAGCGGAAGGCGGGTGCAGCCACCCGCTACGCCAGCCCCATCACCCGGCCGCTGGGCCGCAGCAAGCGCACCGCAAGCGATTTTTCCTCCCCGCTAAGCCTCGAAGAGTTAAATAGCAACCGGATTGCACGGCCGACTGTTCACTCATCGATTACCCGCCCCAGTGGCAAGCACTCGCCTGGGGCGAGGGGAGTGGATGTGCAGCAGCAATGGACCTTCAACAAGGAGGATGTGGGCAGGCAAAGGACCCCCAAGCACAAGCAGTAGTGCTAGTATTAACACGTTAAAAATTTCGAAATCTGCAACGGAGAAAGTTCATGGCTCGCGCAATTATTCCTTTTGTCCTTGGCGCCGTAATCCTCGCCCTGAGCATCTGGTGGTGGACTGCTGTCGGACCGTCCTTCGCCTTCCTCGGCCCCATCGTCCTCATGGGCGTCGGCGGTGCCTTCATGGTGACCGGTTTCGCCATTTTCATGGATATCGTCAGCCCTACCTCCCGCAAGGTCTAAGGGGCCGGTCCAAGGATGAAGGCTATCGATCTCCTCACGGACATGGCGCAACGCCCGCTCGATGCGCTCGCTGCATTGCCGGAGCTCAGCAACGAGACCGCCAATGCGCACTTTGGTGATCATCCGAATTCGATCACGTGGCTGCTGTGGCACACCGGCCGCATGGCAGACCTGCAGCTTGCGCAGCTGACTGGGGAAGAAGAGCTGTGGCAGCGCTACGACCTCGACCTGCCGGATGCCATGGGCTATGGCCAATCGGCGGAGGAAGCGCGTGCGGTAACCACGCAGGACATCGGCAAGCTCCGCAGCTATACCCAGGAAGCATTGGAGCAGGTCAAGGCGTATGTCGCCTCGCTGGAGGATGACAACCTCGATGACGTGATCGATACCTCGTGGACGCCGCACGTTACCCGAGGTGTCCGGCTGGTCTCGATTTTTGATGACGCCGCGCAGCATCTTGGGGCGGCCAATCAACAAGCAAAAATGACGGAGTAATATTACCTGACATGACTGATTCCACTGCATCTAATTCCGCATCCCGCGTACTTTCCGGCATTCAGCCCACCGCTGATTCCTATCATTTGGGAAATTACCTGGGAGCGCTCAAGCAGTGGATCGACTTGCAGGAAGGCTACGATGCCTTTTACTTCATCCCGGATTTGCACGCGATTACCGTGGAGCAGAATCCGGAGGAACTGCGCAACCGCACCATGGCCGGTGCAGCACAGCTCATCGCGCTGGGCATCGACCCGGAGAAGTCCACCCTCTTCGTCCAGTCCCACGTGCCCGCCCATGCGGAGCTGACCTGGGTATTCCAGTGCCTGACCGGCTTTGGTGAGGCCTCCCGCATGACGCAGTTCAAGGATAAATCCGCCAAGCGCGGCGCCGATCGCACCTCGGTGGGCCTTTTTACCTACCCCATCCTGATGGCTGCCGATATCCTGCTGTACTCGCCGGATTACGTGCCGGTGGGCGAGGATCAACGCCAGCACTTGGAGCTCACCCGCAATCTGGCAGAGCGCTTCAATAACAAGTACGGCGAGACTTTCCACGTGCCGGAACCATTCATTCCGGAGGGCGCGGCGAAGATCTATGACCTGCAGGACCCGACGTCCAAGATGTCTAAGTCCGGCCCAAACCCCAAGGGCTTGGTCAACCTGCTCGATGCCCCGAAAACCTCTGCCAAGCGCATCAAGTCCGCCGTCACCGATGACCTGGGCACAGTCGCCTTCGACCGGGAAAACCAGCCGGGCGTATCGAACTTGCTGGTCATCCAGTCCGCGCTGACTGGTGAGTCCGTCGACTCCTTGGTGGAAAAGTACGCCGGCCAGGGCTACGGGCACCTGAAGGTGGATACCGCGGAGGCGCTCGAGGCCTTTACCACCCCGCTCAAGCAGCGCTATGACGAGCTCATGGCGGATCGCGGCGAGCTGGAGCGCATCCTGGAGCGCGGCGCCCAGACCGCACAGGAAGTAGCGCAGCCGCTTGTCGATGCCGTCTATGAAAAAGTCGGTTTCCTTCCCCGCCCGCGCAGGTAGTAGATACCCCTTAACCCACCCCACCAAGGGACAAGTGGGTGTTTGCCAGCTACGCTATACGGGATAAACGCTGTGCGAACAAGAAGGGAAGCACGTGTCCACCACCACGCAATCCTCCTCTAAGAAGACGGACCACTACGGCATCGAGCGCGCGAACGCCGATGACCCGGGAGCGATAGATAAAGTCCGGCGCAAGTCGCCCTTTGTTGACCATCTCATGCGCATGCAGGAGCGCTATGCCGCAGAGGGTGGCAACCAGTTTTCTGCTGGCATTACCTATTACTCGGTGCTGTCCATCTTCCCGTTGGCGATGCTGCTGGTGGCCACCATCGCCGCTGTCCTTGCTAACCGCGAAGACCTGCTCAATGATCTCCAGTCCTATATCACGGACTCCATTGACGGGAATCTCAGCGAATCGGTCAATGAGATCTTGGATACGGCCATCGACCAGCGCGGTGCCATGTTCGGTATTGGTGGTTTGACCACCCTGTGGTCCGGACTGGGGTGGATGAACCACCTGCGCATCGGCATTTCTGCCATGTGGGGCATCGATGCCAACGACGGCGGCTCCTTCCTGAAGAAGAAGTTCTCGGATCTTCTGGGCCTTATCGGCCTGATCGTCGCCTTCGTCGTGGCCTTCAGCGTGACCGCGGCGGGTTCCTCTGGGCTTACGCAGAAGGTATTTGACCTCTTAGGCATCGATTCCTTCCCTGGCATGGGCTACGTGTTCTTCTTTAGTGGCCTGCTGCTGGGGCTTATCGCCAACTTCATCGTCATGTGGTGGCTGATTATGATCCTGCCGCGCACGAAGGTGCCTAAGAAGTCCGGCTTTATCGGCGCCGCCATTGGTGCGGTGGCATTCGAGGCCATTAAGCAGCTGTCCACGGTGATTATGTCCTCTGCCACCGGCAGCCCTGCCGGCGCGGTTTTTGGCCCGGTCATCGTCCTGATGATTGTCATGTACCTGGTGTGGCGCGTGGTGCTGTATATCTCCGCATGGACCGCGACGACCGCAGAATCCCTGAAGTACGCGCACCCGCCGGTTCCAGAACCCGCCGTTATTCGCGTGCGCAATGAGGTGCGCGAGGGCGCACCAGCAGGTGCGGTCTTCGGCGTGGGCGCGGCGCTGGGCGCTGCGGCCGTGGGTGTGGCGAAGCTTTTCCGCCGGAAATAAAAATCCTCCCTACGGGTGAGGATTGCCGCGCTCTTTACCTTTAAGATAGGACACTATGAACGCCGATGATATTGCCCCAGACTTCTAGGAAAAGTGGGACCTCGACCGCAGTGGTGGCGAGGATGAGCTTTCCGTTTTATTGGAAGCAAAAGATATCAAGCTCGGGCAGCAAGGATATAACTCCGATGAGCCGCGGCGCGTACAGCTACGCATAGCGGCCAGCATCTTGGGCTCGGCGAAAAAGAGGGCCGAATATGATGAAGCATTGCGCACCGGCCTTCGCCCGACGTGGGGCGATCTCGGCACGCTGAGTTCGGTGGGGCAGTGGTCTCCGGCACCGCGCTCGCAGAAAAGCTTCCACGATCAACCGCAGGGTGGTCCGGAGCAGGCGCCGGGTTTTGCCCAGCCCAGCCCATATAGCTCCCCGTACGCGCAAAACCCATTTGGTCAGCACGCATCATCGCAGCAGCAGCAGATGTCGCCGTCGTTCGCTGCCCCGCCGGTGCCCTTCCAACAACAGGCACAGGAACGGCCTTCGCAAAGCACGCGCATTGGCATGGGCATCTTGGATTTCTTCTTGGCCGGTAGCATCAGCAGTGCGTTTGGCGCGGGTGTTGACGAGCTCGTGGATGTAGACGCCCTGTCCTTTGTCGTTTTCTGCATCGTCATGGTGGTCTACGTTCTGGGCAGCGAAGTTTGGTTGGGAGCTAGCCCGGCAAAGATTCTTGCCGGCTATACCGTGCGGGATGTGGATACGAAGGAAAAGCTCAGCCTCAGCCAGTCCGCCAAGCGCCAGTGGTGGCGCCTAATTAACCTGATTCCTGGTATCGGGCAATTGGTGGGCTTGGTGGGCGCGGTGGTGCACGCGACCACCATTAATGAGGAAAACAACCTGCGCGGCTCGCACGACGATCTCGCAAACGCAGAAGTGGTAAAGAGGAAACCGCGCAAGTAGAACGCGGGCATGGCGCAACTTCGGGCAGATACCTACGATGGTGCGCATGCACGATGCACCATTAATTAGCCCCGAAAATAAGGATTCCGCCGAGAGCGTGGTGGAACAACTTCCTAAGGTATCCCTGTGGGAGCCGGTCCGCTCGCAGGCCAGCACCGCAGAAGAATTGAACGCGGATATTCGCGAGCAGTGTGCCCAGCTTGCCGATGACCACGTGGTCTACGCCGAGCTGCAGCTCAACCCCGCGGCTTATTCTTTCGATACGTCAGCGGTCGTACGCGAGGTGGCCGCAGAACGCTTCGGCGACCTTGAGGTTCGGTTTGTCCTCGAGGCAGCAGAGCCGGCGGCTAATGCCGAGGACACTGCGGGCGTTGCGGGCTACACCCTGCCGGAAGGTAGCGCTGCCGCAGCGGCGGAATTCCGCGCGAAGTACCTGCCTACCCAGACCGCGGTGGGCGAGGATTTCGCCGATACCGAAAGCGCGGCGCAGGCCGGCGTCAACCGCTTGCTGCGCCCGGTGAATATGATCGATGATTTCACCGCCGATGTCGATGGAATCCGCCCGGGCAAGGCCTCCGGATGGATCCGCGACCGACACATTCCATTGGTATTTTCGCCCGTGGACGACGTTGAGGAACTGACGGATCATCCGCTGCCGCTGTTGCAGCAGCTTGGCTTTACCTGTTCCGTTTCTTCCGGCGATTCCACGCTGAGCAGCCAATTTCTCGCCTTGAGTGAGACCTTTGGATACGGCTTGGAGGAGTTTTTCGATCTCACCGTAAAGGCGATTGAAAATATTTTCGACACCGAAGAGACAAGGCAGCGTATCCTTGAGACCGTTGTCCTTCCGGCCTACGAGGACCTCTCCGATCCGGAACTTGCCGGCCCCGATACTGAGGAGTCGCTCCAAGATTCCGGGTTCTCAATGAACCTGAATGACAACGCTTCCGAAGAGTAATAGATACTTAATCTACATAAAGGAGGAAGACATGCCTTCCGCACTATTCGTTGTTACCGCCGCTGATAAGTGGACGCTGGCTGATGGCAGCGCCCGTCCTACCGGTTACTGGGCCGAGGAGCTCATCGCTCCGCACCGCGTGTTTAAGAACGCTGGTTGGGATATCGACTTTGCTACGCCGAACGCAAAGGCACCCGTGGTAGACGAGTATAGCCTCGAGGTATTGTCTGAGGGCGACCGCGCCGAGCAGGAGAACTACCTCGCAGAAATCGGTCCAGATCTGGAAGACCCACTGAACCTGGCCGATGTTAAGGAAGCCGATTACGACCTTGTCTTTTACCCCGGCGGCCACGGCCCGATGGAGGACTTAGCTTATGACCAGGACTCCGCCAAGCTGCTGCAGGCGCGCATCGACTCCGGCCGCGCGCTATCCCTGGTCTGTCACGCACCGGCTGCATTGCTCGCGCTGGACAATGACAACTGGCCGCTTAAGGGCTACACCATGACCGGCTTTACCAACGCCGAAGAGGGCGAGGAGACCATCGCCGCCGCCAAGTGGGTTGTTGAGACCCGCCTGCGCGAGCTCGGCGCTGATTTCAAGCAGACCGACCCGATGCAGCCTTATGTTGAGGTTGACCGCAACCTCTACACTGGCCAGAACCCGGCATCCTCTGAGCCTTTGGCACAGCGCATCCTGCGCGACTTTTAATGCGGGTGCTGAAAGCTCTCGCTGCAGGTAGCGCGGTAGTAGGGGCGGCGGCATATATAAAGAGCCGTCGTCCTTATCTGCGCAGCGTTGCACCCGAGCTTCGCAGCCCATTACTGTACCTGCCGCTGCACCTGCTCTCGGGCGATCGATTTGCTCGAACGAGCAGGCTATTTGCCAATATGGACGTGGCACGCCCGAAGTGGCGTCCGGTGGATATCGAAGAGCTATCTTGTTCTTTTAAAGACCAACCATTCCGTGCCCGCGTTATTACTCCACCCGAAGATGGAGCGTCAGCCGAGCAACGTCCCGTGGTGATGTGGATTCACGGCGGAGGTCACCTGCTCGGTGGTCCTGCGATGCATGATCCCCAAACTTCGCTCATCGCATCGGAGCTGGGGGCCATCGTCATCGCACCGCGCTATCACAAATCCACGCAGGAACCTTTTCCTGCGGATCTGGAAGAGTGCTATGCCGCTTTGCGCTGGATGCAGGAAAACGGCGAGCTGCTAGGCGCGGATACTTCGCGCATTGCGGTCGCTGGTGATAGCGCCGGCGGCGGCTTGGCCGCTGGCCTCGCCCAACGCACGGTGGATGAAGGTCATTCCATTCGAGCGCTTGGATTGGTCTATCCAATGCTTGATCACCGCACTATTGCTAAAGAGGGTGCGGTGGGGCAGTTTATTTGTCCTCCGAATTTAAATCGCGGCGCTTGGGATATGTACTTAGGCAAGGACCATTTACGAACCCCGCTGCCACCGTATGCATCGCCGGTGACGCGTTCGGATCACTCGGGGATGCCGCCCACGTGGATCGGCGTGGGAGACATCGATCTTTTTCATGATGAATCCGTGGCCTTTGCTACCGCACTGCAGGACGCCGGAGTCGAGACCACACTTGATGTATATGCAGGTGCCTATCACGGCTTCGATCAGGTACGCCCGCGCGCGCCCCAATCGCGCAGAATGCTGGCAGATCTTATCGAGCACCTCGGCTCTCACCTTTAGCCGCACTGTATTCGGAATGAGATGTGGGTGAAAATGCAGCAACCGCCCCAGTCCACGCTCCACTATGAGGAGTGGTTGGACTGGGGCGGTCTTCGGTTAGCGGCGGCTCCCGGCAGCTGACGTAGCTAGAGCCGGTAGACCGCAGGGCAGAGTAAAAACTTAAAAGCGGGAGAAGCGCTTAATCAGCATGTTCTCAAGACCCTTCCAGGACTCGGCATGCTCGTTATAGGGCTTCGACGGCACGTAGCCTGCGTGCTCGGTGGAACCGAGCATGTAGCCGAGGTAGTCCTGCAAGCGTGGGTTCGCCAGCATATAGGAGTTAATGGAATCGTCCCCGGCCCAGTCCGCGGCATCGGCGCAGACCTCGTAGCAGCGGGCTAGTTGGTCGGAGTCGACCGCTTCCGGTCCCTTTTCAATATCGCGCACGATGCCATTAAAGGAATACTGGTTATCCGGGTGGACCTGGACCTCGAGTTCACCGGCATTGGCGGCGGTGACAACGTCCTGCCAGGTGGATACGCGCGCCAAGTCGTGGTCATCATTATCGATGAGCCACCGCACCAGCGTCTTGGAGGAATCGAAGGTAAAGATTTCGCCCCATTTGCCTAAGAAGATGGGCTTGCCGTCCAAGTAGGTGCGCAGCGTGTAGACGGACTTGGACTGTGCGGTGATTTTAATCGGGTCGATTCCGGCGGCGGCCCAAGGGGACTCGTCATAAGGGTCGGCGGCTTCCGCCGCGGCCTTACGCTTTTCTTCAGCTTCCTTGGCGGCAGCGTCGGCGGCGTCCGCGGCCTCGGAGATGCGGGTTTCGGCCTCGGAGATAGCGGAGGCATCGAATTCATCGCTAGGAACGACGCGGACGCTTTTATCCAAATCCGCGATAACCTTCTTCCAATTGGTCAAGATGACCCGTCCGACGCCGGTCCACTCATTCAGCCCCTGCTCACCGGAGTAGTGATCGGCGCCGCGGGAGACGTTGCGCAGGATGGAGTGGGTGGCGAAGAAGATGGTGGTTTGTTCGGCAGCGGCGACATCGGCAAGCGCAGATGCCACCTCGAGGTTGCGCGCCACGGTTGCGACATTGGCGTGGCCGGGGCGGCCAGCGAGGGCTTCCGGCATGCCAATGAGATCGTATTCATCGCGCTTGGCTGGGGTAACGCGGTGCGCTGGGCGGGCGGCAAATTGTTCCCACTGCGGGTGATCTAGCAGGTCATGCTTGGCATTGGACTCCAGGTAGCACAGCAGCTCAGCGGGGGAGTCAAAGACCAAGACGGAGTCATCGTCGCCCAAAAAGGCTTGCCATTCGGAGCCGCCTTCGCGCCACTTGGGCGCCCAGAGGGTATAAAAATCGCCCTCAGTCAGGGAGAGCTTAATAGGCACAATCGCACGGGTACTCATGGCCTTTTAGCATACCCAACGCCCCTGCGGCCCTGCGGAATTGCCGGGCGCTTGTCAGGCAGTCGGCCGCCAAAAGCCCTTAAATTGCATGCCCATATTATTCGTCCGCAGCGGGTTAGTCTGCACGGGGTCGCCGGCCTCCACGATCTCGCCATTGCCGGAATACATCGCCACATGGCCATCCCAAACCACCAGATCGCCGGGCTGGAGCTGATCGGCGCTGACCTGCTTGCCGATGGCCTGTTGGTCCGCCGTGCGCGGAATATCCACCCCTGCCTGGGAATAGGCCCATTGTGTAAGCCCCGAGCAGTCAAAGCCGCCGTTGCCTGTTCCGCCCCAGGTATAAGGTTGGCCCAATTGGCTCTTGGCCGCGGCAACGGCCGCCCGGCCTGCGTCCGATCCAGCTTCGGTACTCGCCGGCGGGTTCGGTGTGGGAGCAGCGGCCAGTTCTGCTGGAGGGGCCACGGCCGTGTGCGTCGCCGCGGCAGCCATGGCTTGCTGGGGCTGGCCCACGGCGGATTCCACCGGGCGCTGGGAGATAGGCAAAAGGGCCGCAGTGGCATTGGTGAGCTCGTCTTTTAGTCGGCTGACCCGGACCATCGCCAAGCCAATATGCTCATCTATCACGGCGCGAAGTGAGGCAAGTGCTGCGGCGCGAGAGGCGGGGTCGAGGGAGATAAGTCCCATCGCGATGGGCGCAGCGGCGCGGATGAGCTGCGTGCCGATGCCGAAGATATCGCCGGCGGCCGCTGCGATAAGGCTGCGCGCCTGGCCAAGTACGGCGGAGACGGTCTCGTTATCGCCGGTGAGGAGATCCGCGGCGGCGATAAGTTGGGAGGCGTCACCGTGCGCGATATCCGCAAGTGGCGGTACGGCGGAGATATCTGGGACGCGGGGAAGCTGGACATCGGGAAGCGGCGAGGGCTGCAGCGCGGCAATATTCTTAATGGCAGTAGCAAGCACTTAAATCGCCGCCTCGAGGGAGTCGCGCAACGCCGCATCGGAGTCTTCCGCCTCGCGTGACATCTGGAAGGAAGACTGCGCAATATGGCCCATATCGCGGCGCAGCATGGTCATCCGCGCCCCAATATTGTCCAAGGCGGCATGAACGGCCTCATTGAACCCGGTAAAAGCCGGATCTTCGGGCAATGCCGGGTGGGGCGGGTTGTCTCCTTGCGCGTTTGAATGCAGGTCACGGGCTAAATGGCGGGCGTGGGCGGTATCGATCTGAAATGGTCTCATGCTCTATTGGACTGGCCAATGGCCCAAGTGGTTCCCAAAAAGTTTAAAGTAGTGGGCATGGATATCCACGTCGTAGACCACCCGCTTGCCGCTTCCCGCCTGACCCTGATGCGCGATGCGCGCAGCGATAACTCCGCTTTTCGCGCCGCGCTCAATGACTTGGGAACCATGCTCGTATATGAAGCCTCCCGCGAATTGGCGGTAGAAAACTTCGATTGCGAAACCCCGGTTGCCACAGCACAAGGCACCCGCCTGCAGGATCCGCCCATCATCGTGCCCATTATTCGCGCCGGGCTCGGCATGGTGGATCCCGCCCTGTCGATGATTCCTGATGCTCAGGTTGGCTTCATTGGTATGGCGCGCGATGAAGAAACCCACGAACCCGTGCCGTACTTGGAGGCGCTGCCGCAAGACCTGACTGGGCGCACCGTCTTCGTCGTTGATCCCATGCTGGCCACCGGCGGTTCCTTGTTGCACGCGTTGCGCCTCCTGGCCGCCCGCGGCGCTACCGATATCACCGCTATCTGCATGGTCTCGGCGCAAAATGGCGTGGATGCGCTGGAGGAATCGGGCCTTCCCGTCCGCCTCGTCACCGCCGCCATTGACCCCGAGCTCAATGCGGATGCCTATATCGTGCCGGGGCTTGGCGATGCTGGCGATCGCCTCTACGGGCCGCGCAATATCGATCTTTAAGCTAGTATTTCTCCCTGAAAGCCCGAAGGTGGCTTTCAAAAAGGGGGAAAAAGATCGTGAGTTTTATTCAACTAATGTGGTCGAGCTACGGCTACGGATTTTCGCAACAACTGCGCCGCGTGCGCGAGCGGCGCGGGGTATCCCAGCAAGTGCTTGCGGATATTTCGGGGGTATCGCGCAGCCAGATCTCCAACTTGGAACGCAACGAAAATGGCATACACACCATGGCGGACCCGCAATTATCCACGGTGTACAAGCTGGCGTTGGCCTTAGAAATCCCGCCGGCGGTCCTCTTGCCGGCCGGTGGGGACGTGGTGGAGGGCCACTTAGCGGATTCCGCGGTGCTCGGGGTAGAAGACGTGGCGCCCTTTCCGCAGGACTACATCAACCAGCGGCGCTTTAGTGATGCGCGGGGCTAACTACCCTGACTTACTGAACCGCATGGTCTAGTTGTAGACTGCCTCCAAGAGATAGTCCAGCAACAGGGAGGCGTGCGCGTGATCTCGGAGTTTATTAACGAGTGGTTCGATGCTCACCGTGCGGAGGTCATCGCGTGGCGGCGCCATATCCACCGCAATCCGGAAACGGCGAACCAAGAGGTGGAAACCACCAATTATATCGCGAATATCCTTGCGGATTATGGGCTCGAGCCGCAGCGCTTCCCGCACACTGGTCTCATGGTGGACATCGGCCCAGACACGGAGCTTGGCCGCCTGGCCTTCCGCGCCGATATCGATGCCCTGCCCATCACGGAGGTGACCGGGCTGGAGTTTACCTCTGAGAAGCCCGGGACCATGCACGCGTGCGGCCACGACGTACATACCACCGTGGCGCTCGGCCTGGCCTGCGCGCTGGCGGATTTTCAGCGGGTTAATGAGCTAAAGCTGGGCGTTCGCGTCATCTTCCAGCCGGCGGAAGAAGTGTGGGTCGGCGGGGCCACCGACGTTATTTCTTGGGGTGCGTTAGAAGGCGTGCATTCCATCTTCGCCATCCACGCCGAGCCGAAGCTGCGCGTGGGGCGCATTGGCATCCGCGCCGGGGCCATAACCTCCGCAACGGACGTGGTGGAGCTCAAGATTAAAGGCCCGGGCGGGCATACCTCGCGCCCGCACCTTTCCGCGGATGTGGTCTATGCGCTGGGCAAGGTTATTACAGAGCTGCCGGCGCTGCTGTCGCGCCGGGTTGATCCGCGCACCGGCACGGTCCTGGTCTTTGGCCAGGTCAATTCGGGCTACGCCCCCAACGCTATTCCGGAAACCGGTCTGCTGACCGGCACGATGCGCACCGCCGATATCACCATCTGGCGCCAGATGCAGGAACTCTTCGCGGAGTTGGTGGAGCAGATCCTCGCGCCGGTGGGGGTAGAACACGAATTGTCCTATAACCGCGGCGTGCCGCCGGTGCTTAACGATGACGTGGCGACCGCCATGCTCGCGTCTGCCGCACAGTCCATCGACCCGCAAGCCGTGGTTCAGGCCCCGCAGTCTTCCGGCGGGGAGGACTTTTCCTGGTATTTGGAAAAGGTGCCCGGTTCCATGGCGCGCCTTGGTTGCTGGTCCGGTGAGGGGGAGCAGCACGATCTGCACATGGGCGATCTCATCGTGGATGAGCGGGCGATTGGTGTGGGCATTAAGCTTTTCGGGGCCGTCGTCGAGCAATTTATGGGGGAGAATGCGCAGGCGGACTAACGCGCTGGGGTTACCTACGGGTTAGACTCGTAGGCGACTTTAAAAGTGGAGCCTATAAAGGAGCAATTGCGTGTTGAACCAGACCAAGCGAATTGTCATCATCGGCGGTGGCCCGGCGGGCTACGAGGCAGCGCTGGCTGGCGCCAAGTACGGCGCGGAAATCACCATCATCGAAGACCAAGGCATGGGCGGCAATAGCGTGGTCTTGGACTGTGTTCCCTCCAAGTCTTTTATTGCCGGCGCTAATATTAAAACGGACTTGCGCCGCGCGGATGACATGGAGCTGAACGAGGGCATCGGCAAGGCGCAGCTTTCCATCAGCGCGCTGAACCAGCGCGTGCAGGACTTGGCGGCTAAGCAATCCGGTGATATCCGCAATACCATGGATTCCCTGGGTGCCCGCGTTATCGATGGCCGCGCGCACTTCCCGGAGGATCAGCAGGCCGATGCGTTTGGTGGGCACAAGGTCACCGCGGTTTTCAATGAGGACGGCCACGAGGAGACGCTGGATGCAGACCTCGTTTTGGTGGCTACCGGCGCCACCCCGCGTATTTTGCCCGGCGCCCAGCCGGATGGCGAGCGCATCCTGACCTGGCAGCAAGTTTATAACCTCACCGAGCTGCCGGAGCACCTGATTGTGGTGGGTTCCGGTGTCACCGGTGCGGAGTTCGTATCCGCCTTTGCCGAGCTGGGTGTCAAGGTCACGATGGTGGCCTCGCGCGATCGCATTTTGCCGCACGATGATGCCGATGCCGCCGACGTCCTCGAAACCGTGCTGAGCGAGCGCGGCGTGGAGCTGGAAAAGAACTGCCGCGTGGAAACCGTTAACCGCACCGAGGACGGCAACGTGCTGGTCACCACGCAGGATGGCCGCGAGATCCACGGCTCGCACGTCATTATGTCCATTGGTTCCGTCCCGAATACCAAGGATTTGAAGCTGGAAAATGTGGGCGTGGAGACCGCGAAGTCTGGGCACATCCAGGTAGACCGCGTCTCGCGCACCAATATTGCCGGCATCTACGCCGCCGGTGACTGCTCCGATCTCTTCCCGCTTGCCTCCGTGGCCGCAATGCAGGGCCGTGTGGCGATGTACCACGCGCTCGGTGAAGGCGTCTCGCCGCTGCGCCTGAAGACCGTGGCTAACGCGGTCTTTACCCGCCCGGAGATCGCGGCGGTGGGCTTTACCCAGGCCGAAATCGAGGCCGGTGAGGTCGCCGCCCGCGCCATTACTATGCCGCTGAATACCAACCCGCGCGCGAAGATGCGCTCGCTGCAGCACGGTTTCGTCAAGCTATTCTGCCGCGCTACCTCCGGCCGCGTGATCGGTGGCGTCATCGTCGCGCCGACCGCCTCCGAGCTCATCCTGCCCATTGCAATGGCGGTGACCAACCAGCTCACGGTGAACCAGTTGGCAGATTCTTTCGCGGTCTACCCATCGCTGTCCGGCACCATCACCGAGGCCGCCCGCCGCTTGGTGGCCCACGATGACTTGGAGTAAACCTCGTTCCTAGAACGTGGAGTAGGCCTGTTCCGCAGTGCGGTTGAGCTCGACTTTGATCGGTCTATCTGCCTCCGGCAGGGCGCGTTGCGGACAGAACTCGCGGGGGCAGGCCGTGCAGCCTGGGCCAATCGGGGTGGCGGCGGACATGTCCAGGTTCAGGGCATCGGCATAGACGATGCGATCCGCCTGGGTGATATCGCAGCCTAGGCCTACCGCGAATTCCTTGCGCGGCGTACCCCAAGACTTGGCCGTTCCCTGCACGAAACGCCCGATCCACAGGTAGGCGTGGCCATCCGGCATGGCCGCGACCTGCCGGGTAATGCGGTTCGGGGTTTCAAAGGCGCGGTGGACCACCCACAGGGGGCAGGATCCGCCAGAGCGCGCGAAGTGAAAGGCAGTAGAGGACTGCCGCTTGGAAATATTGCCCGCACGGTCGGTGCGGATGAAGGAAAAGGGCACGCCCTTCAGCCCTGGGCGCTGGAGCGTGGCGAGGCGCTGCGCCGTTGTTTCAAACCCGGTTCCAAAGTAGTTGCACAGCAGATCGATATCGTAGCGGGTATCTTCTGCCATTGTGAGAAAGCGCTGGTAGGGCATGGTGACAGCCGCTGCGAAATACTGCGCAAGGCCCAGGGTGGCCAAGTCCTGGGATTCGCCTTCGGGCAGTTCAGACACGAGGTTGTCACAGATATCGCCGTAGGCCAGCAGGCAGTATTGCAGGGCCATTTCAAAGACCAATTGGGCCTCAGATAGCCCATCGCGTAGCGAGAGTTCGCGCGTATCCGGGTCGAAGCTACGCCGGGGGCCGGGCCGGGAAAAGCGCACGGTAACACCCAGGTCTTCGTGCATGCGGGAGGCCAGTCGGCCGCGGCGCAGGACGCGATCGCCCAACTGGCCGGCGAGTTCTTCTGCGAGCACATCGAGCTCGTGGATGTAGTTATGCGCGTCATAAAAGAAGTCGCGCACCACTTCAAAGGGGGAGGGGTCCGCGGCAGGGGCGCGCGAAGCAACGTCAACAAACCGCGGCATCAACTCGGGAAAGCGGGAGGCGAGATCCGAAAGCGTTTCTTCAGAGGCATCGGGGAAGATGTGGCGGAGCTCGGTAATCGTATGGATATCGCGGTCTTCGGCGAAGTAGCTGGGGTCCACGGTAAAGCGTTGGGCTAGCTGCATTAACACGGTCACGGTCAGCGGGCGCTGGTCGTTTTCCAACTGGTTGAGGTAGCTCGTGGATAACCCCAACTTCTTCGCCATCGCCACCTGGGTGAGACCGCGTTGCTTGCGCAAAGCGTGAATCCGTGCCCCCGCATAGTGCTTGGTCATGCGTCCTCGCCCTTCCTTTACTGCCCATGCGCTGTGAAAATCACAAGTTTTGCAGATTTCACAAAAGAAGTCCGCTAATTTCCACAAACGTTACCTATAGCGTGCACCACATGCAAGCATTTACTGTGATGTGCAACGCATTCTTGATGAAGGAGGACGCAACTAGTGAAAAACCATGAGGTACGCACTCATAAATCCGCCGAGGACTTCCCGTACGAGGAGCACCTGGCGTACAAGGTGGCCGAGGTGGCCGCGGACCCCGTAGAAGTCCCGGAAGAAACCACCGAGATGATCATCAACCGCATCATCGACAACGCCGCCGTAGCTATGGCCTCCGTTGCCCGTGGCCCCGTCACGTCTGCGCGAGTGATGGCAGAAGCCCACCCCGTGGACAAGGGCGGTTCCACCATTTTCGGCATCGATGGCACGTATTCCGCGGAGTGGGCCGCACTGGCCAATGGCACCGCGGTCCGCGAGTTGGACTATCACGACACCTTCCTCGCCGCCGAATATTCCCACCCCGGAGACAATATTCCGCCGCTTCTTGCCGCAGCGCAGCACAAGGGGCTGAGCGGCCGCGATCTTATCCGCGGCATCGCGACCGGCTACGAAATCCAGGTCAACCTGGTCAAAGGCATATGCCTGCACGAGCACAAGATCGACCACGTGGCGCACTTGGGGCCATCGGTAGCCGCAGGGCTTGGCACGATGTTGGGCCTGGATAAGGTCACGATTTACCAGGCAGTCGGCCAGGCGCTGCACACCACCACGGCAACCCGTCAGTCCCGCAAGGGCCTGATTTCCTCGTGGAAGGCCTACGCTCCAGCCTTCGCGGGCAAGATGGCCATCGAGGCCGTTGACCGCACCATGCGCGGCGAAGGCGCCCCGGCACCTATCTGGGAGGGCGAGGACGGGTTCATCGCCTGGATGCTGCATTCGCCAGAGCGCACCTACACCGTGCCCCTGCCAGAAAACGGTGAGGCCAAGACCGCCATCCTGGATACCTACACCAAGGAACACTCCGCGGAATACCAGGCGCAGGCTCCCATCGACATGGCCTTTGCGCTGAAAAAGACGCTGGAGGATAAGGGACTGAAGACGGCGGATATCGAGTCCATCGTGCTGCACACCTCCCACCACACCCACTACGTCATCGGTACCGGAGCGAACGATCCGCAAAAGATGGATCCATCCGCCTCCCGCGAAACGCTGGACCACTCTGTGATGTACATCTTCGCGGTCGCGCTAGAGGATGGCGTTTGGGACCACGAAACCTCCTATTCCCCTGAGCGCTCCAACCGCCCGGAGACCATCGAGCTGTGGCAGAAGATCTCCACCGTCGAGGATCCCGAGTGGACGCGCCGCTATCACTCCAACGACCTTGAGGAAAAGGCTTTCGGCGGCAAGGCCGTTATCACCTTCAAGGACGGCACCGTCATCGAGGATGAGCGCGCCGTGGCGGACGCCCACCCGCTGGGCGCCCGCCCCTTCGCCCGCGAGCAGTACATCGCCAAGTTCAAAAAGCTTGCCGATGGCGTCGTCGACGAGGCCGAGCAAGAGCGCTTCCTCACCGCCGTGCAAGACCTAGAAAACCTCACCGATCTAACCGAACTCAACGTGCGGGTCAGCGATGAGCACCTCGCCACCGCGCCCGAGAAACCGGAGGGAATCTTCTAATGGCTGGACTATTTGGTTCTACAATCAGCAACGCAGAAAAGCGCGCGAATTTCCGTAAATCCATCGAATCCGGATCGATCACCACGCTGCCGGGCGCGTTTAACCCGCTGACCGCCCGGCTTATCCAGGACATCGGCGGCTTCGACGGCGTCTACGTATCCGGCGCGGTGTTGGCCAATGATTTGGGGTTGCCCGATATTGGCCTGACCACCTTGACCGAGGTGGCCCAGCGCGCCGGGCAGATTGCGCGCGCTACGGACTTGCCCGTGCTTGTCGATGCCGATACCGGCTTCGGCGAACCCATGTCCGCCGCCCGCACCGTCGCCGCGCTCGAGGATGCCGGGCTGGCCGGCTGCCACCTAGAAGACCAGGTCAACCCGAAGCGTTGCGGGCACCTCGACGGCAAGGAAGTGGTGGACAAGGAGGTTATGGTCCGCCGCATCAGCGCAGCCGTCAACGAGCGTCGCGATCCTAATTTCATCATCTGCGCCCGTACCGATGCCGCCGGTGTCAATGGCATCGATGACGCCATCGACCGCGCCAAGGCCTATGCCGAAGCCGGCGCGGACCTCATCTTCACCGAGGCGCTGTATTCCCCCGCGGACTTTGAAAAGTTCCGCGCCGCCGTGGATACACCGCTTTTGGCGAATATGACGGAGTTTGGAAAAACCGAGCTGCAATCAGCGAAAACCCTCGACGGTTTGGGATACAACGCTGTGATCTGGCCAGTCTCCAGCTTCCGCGTGGCCATGGGCGCTACCGAAGAATTCCTGCGCGACTTGCAGGAAACCGGCATCCAGACTGAGTGGCTAGAGCGCATGCAGCACCGCTCCCGCCTGTATGAGCTGGTCCGCTACCAGGAATACAACGAGTTCGACCAGTCCGTATTCACCTATTCCAAAGACAACTATCAACCCACTTTTGAAAGCTAAGGAGCCAGTGACCATGTCCGATAAGAAAAACGAAACCCCAGAAATCCGCAAAGGCCTCTACGGCGTCGTCGTTGATGAAACTGCCGTTTCCAAGGTCGTTCCTGAGACCAACTCCTTGACCTACCGCGGCTACCCGGTCCAAGAACTGGCCCGCTACTGCTCCTTCGAAGAGGTTGCGTACCTCTTGTGGAATGGCAAGCTGCCGGGCCAAGAATCCCTCATCCGTTTCTCCGCGCGTGAAAAGGCATTGCGTCACCTGGACCGCCATCTCATTGACCTCATCATGTCCATGCCACAAAGCTGCCACCCCATGGACGTGCTGCGCACGGCGATTTCCTTCATCGGGGCCCAGGACGCGGAGGAATACACCAGGGACTCCGAGCACGTCCGCCGTACCGCGCTCGAACTCATGGCGAAGATCCCCACCATCATCGCGCTCGACATCCGTCGCCGCCGCGGTGAAGGCTACATCGAGCCTTCCCGTAAGAAGGGCTTTGCCGAAAACTTCCTGTGGATGGTCTTCGGCGATGAAGAAGGCTCCCCAGCGGTAAATCGCGCCGATATCGAGGCCTTTGATAAGTCCCTCATCCTTTACGCCGAGCACTCCTTCAATGCCTCCACCTTCTCGGCACGCGTGGTTACCTCCACGATGTCTGATACCTACTCCGCCATCGTTGCCGCCATCGGCGCGCTCAAGGGACCGCTGCACGGCGGCGCCAACGAGGCCGTCATGAAGAACTTCCTCGAGGTAGACGATCCTGCCAAGGCAGAGGAGTGGACCAAGAACAAGCTGGCTAATAAGGACCTGGTCATGGGCTTTGGTCACCGCGTGTACAAGAATGGCGACTCCCGCGTTCCCACCATGGAGGCCGCCTTCAAGGAGCTTGCCGAGCAGCACGACCAGACCAAGTGGATCGAGATGTACGACATCATGGCCAAGACCATGGAGGAAAACACCTCGATCAAGATCAAGCCGAACCTGGACTTCCCGGCCGGCCCTGCTTACCACATCCTCGGGTTCGATATTCAGTTCTTCACCCCGATCTTCGTCATGGCCCGCATCACCGGCTGGACCGCACACATCGTGGAGCAAAACGAAAACAACTCGCTGATTCGCCCGCTGTCCGCCTACGTCGGCGAAGACCAGCGCTCCGTTCCGCCGAAGTCCTTCTAAACACTTGGCTTCCCGCGCGGTTCGTCCCGCGGCGGACCGTGTAACCCGGGTAAGTGGAACGTAGATGCTCCCCACGCTTGCGTGGGGAGCATTTGTGCATCCCTCCTGCGGTATATCCGCATACATCTGCGTCAAATGTGCATCCTCCTACGGTATAACTGAGCAAACCGCGCCCTTAGATGTCGCATTTTCGCCTCAGATATTGCATAGGAGGATGCACATGTAGCGGCTGCGGCAGCAGATATGGCTGCAGCTGCGGCATCGGTTTCGCCTACGACTCCGGTACCGACTACGGCTGCGACTGCGACACCGACTGCGAAAAATTTGCCAGATGGAAATTTGCAGACTTTGCAGAATTGTTAGGACTGTTATTACTGGTTGGCTGGCAGAAATCGCCTAGGCGGGGTTTAAGTTGCAGGTGAGTGTAGAAAACTCCGTTTTAAAAAAGGGATGATAAAAACTATTCTGATCTCTAAACTGAGAGACGGATCACCCCAGTGGGGACGTTGCAACGCAGCGTCTTCCAAGTTGAAAGGAACACCCAAGTGGCCAATTCCGCCCTTCCATCGTTCGACAAGATTTTGGTAGCCAACCGCGGTGAAATCGCCGTGCGTGCCTTCCGCGCTGCCTTTGAAACGGGGGCGAAGACCGTCGCCGTCTATCCTCGTGAAGATCGCAACTCCTTCCACCGCGCCTTTGCGGATGAGGCAGTGCGCATTGGTGACGAGGGACAGCCCGTCAAGGCATACCTCGATATCGAGGAAATCATCCGCGCTGCCAAGAAGTCTGAGGCGGATGCTATCTATCCGGGTTACGGCTTCTTGTCCGAGCGCGCCGATTTGGCCCGCGCCTGCGAGGACAATGGCATTAAGTTCATTGGTCCTACCCCGGGCACGCTGGATCTCACCGGTGATAAATCCGCTGCGGTTAACGCCGCGAAGGAAGCAGGGCTGCCGACGCTGCAGGACTCGGAGCCGACCACGGACATCGATAAGCTGGTGGCAGACGCCGGTGACTTCAGCTTCCCAGTCTTTGTCAAGGCCGTCTCTGGCGGTGGCGGGCGCGGTATGCGCTACGTGGAATCGGAATCTGAGCTGCGCGAACGGGCGGCAGAAGCCTCACGCGAGGCCGAGGCGGCGTTTGGCGATGGCAGCGTGTACCTCGAGACCGCGGTGATTAATCCGCAACACATTGAGGTGCAGGTGCTCGCGGACTCTCAGGGCAATGTCATCCACCTTTTTGAGCGCGATTGCTCCGTGCAGCGCCGCCACCAGAAGGTCGTGGAAATCGCTCCGGCGCCATCGCTGGATCCGGAGCTGCGCGATCGCATCTGCCAGGATGCCGTGAACTTCTGCGAGCACATCAACTATGAGGGTGCCGGCACGGTGGAGTTCCTCGTAGACGAGCGCGGCAACCACGTCTTCATTGAGATGAACCCCCGCGTGCAGGTGGAGCACACGGTGACTGAGGAGGTTACCGGTGTGGACATCGTCAAGGCGCAGATGAATATCGCCGCCGGGGCTTCCTTGGAAGACATCAACCTGTCGCAAGAAAATATCACCATTACCGGCTCTGCATTGCAGTGCCGCATTACTACCGAAGACCCGAATAACGGCTTCCGCCCAGATACGGGTACGTTGACCGCGTACCGCTCGCCGGGCGGCGCTGGTGTGCGCCTGGATGGTGCGACCTCCGTGGGCGCTGAGGTATCGCCCAACTTCGACTCCCTGTTGGTGAAGATGACCTGCCGCGGCACCACCTTCGAGCAGGCTGTGCACCGCGCTCGCCGCGCGCTGAACGAGTTCCACGTCTCCGGCGTGGCCACCAATATTGGCTTCCTGCGCGCATTGCTCAATGAGTCCGACTTCGTCAACACCCGCGTCGATACCGGATTCATTACCGAGCACCCAGATCTGCTCAAGGCCCCACCGGCGGTAGATGAGTCCGGACGTATCCTGGACTACATCGCGGATATCACCGTGAATAAGCCCAATGGTGATAGGCCCACCGCGTTGCGCCCGTTTGATAAGCTGCCGAAGTTCAATGCGGAAGAGCCGCTCCCGCGCGGTTCCCGCGATGACCTCTTGGAGCTGGGGCCGCAGAAGTACGCGGAAAAGATTCGCGCTCAAGAGCCTTTGATGGTCACGGATACGACGTTCCGCGATGCCCACCAGTCCCTGCTTGCTACCCGTGTGCGCAGCACCGCCTTGGTGTCTGCGGCAGAGGCCGTGGCGCGCCTGACCCCAGACCTCTTCTCGGTGGAGGCGTGGGGCGGTGCTACCTACGATGTGGCCATGCGCTTCCTCCACGAGGATCCCTGGGTGCGCCTGGATCTGCTGCGCGAGGCCATGCCGAACCAGAACATCCAGATGCTCCTGCGCGGGCGCAATACCGTGGGTTATACCCCGTACCCGGATTCGGTCTGCCGCTCCTTCGTGCAGGAAGCAGCCAAGTCTGGTGTGGATGTCTTCCGCATTTTCGATGCACTTAACGATGTCTCCCAGATGCGCCCCGCCATCGACGCCGTGCTCGAGACGAATACCACCGTGGCCGAGGTGGCCATGGCGTATTCCGGTGACCTTTCTTCGCCGAAGGAAGACCTCTACACCTTGGATTACTACTTGAAGCTCGCCGAGCAGATCGTAGAATCCGGCGCGCACATCCTGGCCGTTAAGGACATGGCGGGACTGTTGCGCCCAGAGGCCGCGCACACCCTGGTCACGGCGCTGCGCAAGGAATTCGACCTGCCGGTCCACGTCCACACGCACGATACCGCCGGTGGACAGATCGCTACCTACTTCGCGGCGGCGCGCGCCGGTGCCGATATTGTCGATGGCGCCTCGGCGCCGCTGGCTGGCACCACGTCGCAGCCTTCGCTTTCCGCGCTCATCGCCGCGTTCGCCAACTCCAAGCGCGATACTGGAATCGACCTGCAAGCGGTCTCGGACTTGGAGCCGTACTGGGAGGCCGTGCGCCAGCTGTACGCCCCGTTTGAAAACGGCATTCCTGGCCCGACCGGCCGCGTGTACAAGCACGAGATTCCGGGTGGTCAGCTGTCGAACCTGCGCGCGCAGGCTGTGGCTTTGGGCCTCGCGGATCGCTTCGAGATCATCGAGGATAACTACGCCGCCGTCAACGAGATGCTGGGTCGCCCCACCAAGGTCACCCCGTCCTCCAAGGTGGTGGGTGACTTGGCGCTCCACCTCGTGGGCACCGGCGTTTCTCCGGAAGACTTCGCAGCCAACCCGACGAAGTACGATATCCCGGATTCCGTGGATCAATTCCTCCGCGGCCAGCTGGGTACCCCTCCGGGTGGCTGGCCGGAACTGCGCGATAAGGTTCTCGATGGCCGCGCCGAAACCGGTGCGCAGATTACCGATGTCCCAGCAGAAGAGCAGCCGCACTTGGAATCGGACAACTCGGATGAGCGTCGTGCGAGCCTGAACCGCCTGCTTTTCCCCAAGCAGTTCGAGGAATTCAACGAGTTCCGCCGCAAGTACGGCAATACCGAGGCGCTGACGGATACGACCTTCTTCTACGGCCTGACCGAAGGCGAAGAAAAGGTGGTGCACTTCTTCCCAGAAGATTCCACCGATCGCTCCGACCTTAAGCAGATCGTGGTGCGCCTCGATGCTGTGGGTGAGCCGGATGAGAAGGGGATGCGCAATGTCGTGCTCAACGTCAACGGCCAAATCCGCCCGATGAAGGTGCGCGATGAAAACGCCGAGTCCACCGTGGCTACGGTGGAGAAGGCGGACCCGTCCAACGACGGCCACGTAGCGGCCCCGTTCGCCGGTGTGGTCAACCCCACGGCAGAGCCAGGCGACGAGGTCAAGGCCGGCGACCAAATCGCGGTCATCGAGGCCATGAAGATGGAAGCCTCCATTTCCGCCACCAAGGATGGTGTGGTGGACCGCGTGGCCATTGGCCAGGCCACCAAGGTGGAAGGCGGCGACCTCATTGCCGTAATCAACTAGTCTGCACACTCAAGCGCCCCGCTTCCCTCGATTTATCTCGAGGCAGCGGGGCGCTTTGGTGTCTAGCTGTGCTAAAAATCAACGATTTCGTCCATCCAAATGACCGCAACCGTCGACGAAATCCTTGCTCTAGATGGACGAAATCGTTGATTCGCGAGGATGGCGGAGGCTCGCCTTAACCAAGGATGACGGGCAATGCTAACGAGCCGACCAAGATGAGTACCACGAGGCCGAAAAAGACTTTGGCCTGCCACCGGGCATAATTAAATGACATTCCCGTACCGAAGCGCTTATCTACCAGTACCGCCGGATCATCCGGGTTGTAATATATTACTCCCCATTTATAGAGGTGGTCATTGTCCGGTGATTCTGTGTCTTCATCAGCGAAGTGAATACCGCGCAATTGTTCGGATAACCGGGATTGCTTGTAGAGAAGAAATACAACTAAACCGATGCTGCCACCAATGGTGAGAATCAGCATTGTGGTGATCGCGGCGCCGTTGAAGCGTTGATAATGCGGGATAGGGCCGGTTACCTGCATCAGCGCCATCCCGGCGCTGATGAGCAGGGTGAGGACTCCCATGCCGGTGTTCGTCAGGGCGAGGTTTGCTTCGTTACGCAGCCGCGCTTTAATGCTGCGCTCAGAGCGTGGGGACACCTCACTATGCGCGATAAAAGAGCAGATAATGGCAAATAGGCCCAGCAATGCTAAAGCGACGAATGAGGAGAAAAATACGCTCCCAATTGATTTGTCGCTCCAATTGTCGGCCTCCATGGATTCATTCCAGTGCACGGGAACGGGGTCCGGAATGGCGGACCAGTGGGAAGCGACGATGATGGCACCGGCCGCGATGCACAGCAGGGAAGAGAGCATGGTTACCCACGGAAAGGTCGGGGTAGGGATGCCGCGAAATTCGGGCGCATCAATGGCTGTGGTGGAAACACGGGCAGCGATGCTGGTTTCAACCTCGTCGAACCAGCCGCCCGCCTTTTTAGCCGCGATGATACGGCGGCGTTGGGACGCATAAGCCCACATGCCACCGAGCGCCACCACGAGGGAAGGTAGTGCGGCTAATAACGGCAGTTTCCAGGCAAAGAGGGACATGGCCGTTGCCACGATGCCGCAGCTCCACGTGCGTATCTTGAATCCGGCGAGGGCGGAGGTAACCGCAGGATCAGAAAGATAAGCCTTGGGCACGCGCACTCCGAGCGGTGTGCCAGGTGAGGCCAGGGAGGGGGCTGTGGCCATGATCCAGGTGATAACCAGGGTGGTGGCGGCCATTATGAGTGTGAAAATCATGGTGATACTTCCAGGTCATTAAGGGTGGAGCTGAGTCGAGCGTGGAGCTCATCTGGGCTAAAGCCTTGGGCGCGGGCGAGTGCGACTATGCGGCTTAATTGCTCTTCCAGTTGTTTTTCTTGCGCGGTGGTGCGAGCACCAGGCCTGACGATGGAGCCGGAGCGTCCGGCGGTTTTACAAGGTCCTCGGAAACCAAGAGGTCGTATGCCTTCTTCACGGTGGCAGGGTTAATGCCTATATCCTTGGCAACGCGGCGGACGGGATCTAGCTTGTCGCCATCGGAAAGCTGTCCGCGAGCGATAGCCAAAACGATTTCATCGTGAATCTGTTGAAAACGGGGACGTCAGATTCGGGGTGAAGGGTAATGAACATCTGTCACCTCCAATCTTTTTCTGTATTACTTGCTGTAACACAAGCTGTATTATTTTATGTGGTACAGAAAAGAGGGCAAAAAGAATCCCAGGTACCTGCGACTTAATGCAGTGACGTACCTGGGTTGCGGGGCAGGGAGACTAGAGAAAAAGGGCCCCAGCGATGGCAGCAATACCGTAGCTCCCGCGCATGAAGTAACCGAAGACCTCGGGAGAGAAGGAGGCGCCGAAGCCGCCGGTATCGATGATATTCATGGTGGTAACGCGTGCGGGACGGGAGCGCTTAAAAGCGGTGTAACTAAGCCCCAAACAACATGCTGCGAGCGTGAACAGGGACAGCTTCCACACGGTGGCGATGAAGGCGGTGCCGACAACGGCAGCACCTGCGGTGGCAGCCAGTGGCAGTCCCCAGTCGGGCCACGCACCATCGACGATGCGGCCGAAGGAGGCGGCGCGGCCAGTAGCGGCGCCGACAATGGTCCAAGCGGCAGCAAATCCAATAAGAGCAAGGCCGCCGAGCTGAGGTGCTAGCGCTAGGGTCAGTCCCATGACGGCGACCGCACCGAGGGGGATGTACCACCGGCGAAACAGGCGCCGAGCAAAGAGGAGACTGAGCGAAGCCGTGGCATGTGAGCGCGGGCGCAGGCGAGCGGATTGGGAGGCGATAGCATCGGCAGAAACCTCAGAATCCAGTAGCCCAAAGGAGGACGAGCCGATGGCACGGGTACGGCCCGCGCGGAGGAGCGAGGCGAGTTCGAAGGATCGCCAGCCGATGGCAAACCGCAGCAGGGGGAGGGTTATCGCCGCATAGAGTGGAAGATGCAGCGATGCACACAGGGCAAGACCTAGGAGGCTCACGCCGGCGAGCTGGGCAATAGACAGCTTATCGACGCCTCCCATGCGCCCCCGCGGCCTATCCGCATAGACCCAACGCCCGAGCGAAAGGCTGCGCAGCGGATAGAGCGCCTCGAGGAGGACGATGAGGGCGAGCGAGCCGAGCCCGGCACCAATGGTCGCGGTTGCGGGCAGAGCAGCGGCCGTGCGCTGTGCTAGCGAGGGCAGAAGCGCTGCAGCATTGTGCCAGGCGTAGACGCTGACGCTCGCGATAAGTGCCGCGATGAAGGCGTAATAGATGGCTGAGGAAGCTGTGGAGAGAAGTTTCATGAAATCTTCACTACTTCGTCGCAGGCAGCGAAGATGGCCGGAGAATGGGAAGCGAGCACCACACAGCGGCCATTGGCTGCCAGGTGGCGTAGCTCCTCGGCCAAGAAGGCGGTCCAGGTGTGGTCGAGGTGGCGCTCGGGTTCGTCGATAAGCAAGGCTTTGGCCGGCTGATAAAGCTGGGCTGCGAGGTAGACCCGCTGGCGCTGGCCAGAAGAAAGGCTGCTGACAGTGGAGTTCCGGATGGCGTCGTCGATGGCCCAGAGCTCATGGACCTCGGCAAAGTTTACGCCGGAGCGGCGGGATAGCAAGCTAAAGTGCTCACCCACGGTGAGATCGGGGAGGAAGACTGGGTCCCCGACGGAGATGACGGAACCGGCCGCCGCAGCGCTACCGGGCGCGGCACCGTCGATGAAAACGGTGCCATTTAGTGGGGCAATCTCGCCGCTCAACGTCTGCAGCAGCGTAGATTTACCCGCACCATTCGGGCCTTTTAGGCCGTATACGCGACCGGCATTAAAGCTGCGATTGAGGTGCCCCAAGGCGGCGGAATGTCCGTAGTCTGCATCTATTGTCAACATCGTTGCCAGGTTAGCAGACAGGTGGCTGGCCCTAGGGGGCGGTAGCTTTGATGCGATTCAATTGTTTCAGGAAGTAATCTTGGATTAAAACCTTGGGTATGATTGTGCGTTCCTGTTCTATTGATGGGCTTGGCTCCTTGTGCCTGGCATGTAAGTCACAAGAGCCTGTCTAGAGGTTTTAGGGTGCCGTAATCTCTCATGGCGAATCGGATCACAGGTTTCTCTTTCTCGTCGAGCCCAGTATTTGATTCGGGATAGATTGCCACACACAAACCATTAGACACTCCCACTGCCGAGGTTCTTTTAGGCCGGTGGGGCAAAATGAGCGCGAACGCCGAGGATCCTCCGATGGGCTAAGCTAGCCCGATCTTCGCGCTGAGAATGCTCGTCTGCGCCGTGAGCTGACACAAACTCCGTACGGTTCAAGGTGTATAAAGCTAGAGGACGCAACCAATTAATTGTGTCGCTGCATACCTAGTTCGCGGAAACGTCTAAAAGCAACCGCGTTTGGCCATTTTCGGCCCTGATTTTTGTGGAAACGCGGTTGCTTTTGGGAAATTTTGGCGTGATTAGTTATCGAATCTGGCCGGGCGGGTTAGAGAACCATTGGTGCAACGATGACGCCGACGATGGCGGCATTGAGCATATTGGTAAGGAAGCCACCGAAGAGTGCGCGCGGGCCAAGTTTTGCTACTTCACCGCGGCGCTCAGGGATGAGGCCACCGATGGAGCCAATCTGGATGCCGATGGACGACAGGTTGGCGAAGCCAGCGAGGGCGAAGGAGGAGATCAAGACGGCCTTATCGCTGAGCTCATCGACGCTTTCACCGAATGCGGTGTAGCCAACGAACTCGTTGAGGATGGTCTTTTGGCCGATGAAGTTACCCACCTCGAGGGCCTCGTTCCAAGGCGTACCGATAAGCCAGGCCACTGGGGCGAAGATGATGCCGAAGAGGCCTTCCAGCGACCAGTTATCTTGACCGAAGAGGGAACCAATGCCGCCGAGGATGGCAGAGAGCATCACGATCGAGGCGATGAAGGCGATGAGCAAGCAGGCAACCGAGATGGCGATCTTACCGCCGGCCATGGCACCGCTACTGATGGCGTCAATGATGTTTTTAGATTCGGTATCGCGGACGTCTTTAACGGTGGCGTCGAGGTTCGTCTCTTCCGTCTCTGGCATAAGGCCCTTGGCGACGAGCAGGGAGCCCGGCGCATTCATGAGCGATGCGGCGAGCAAGTATTCCAGGGGCGCGCCCAAGAGCGAATAGCCGATCAACGTGGATCCGGCCACGGAGGCAAAGCCGCCGACCATACAGGTATAAAGCTCGGATCGGGTGAGCTTGGGAAGGTAGGGTTTAATCACCAGTGGGGCCTCGGATTGCCCGAGGAAGATCACGGTGGTGGCCCAGACGGATTCCACCTTGGAGGTGCCCATGAGCCACTTGATGGCGGAGCCGACGTATTCCACGAAGTACTGGATAACCCGGAGGTAGTACAGGGCGGCGATGATGGCACCCAAGAAGATGATCACGGGCAGTACATTGAGGGCAAAGACGAAGTCGTCACCGAAGAGTCCACCGAAGACGAATTGGGTGCCCTCGTTGGTAAATTCCGTGAGCTTTGTCAGCCCATTGGCGATGCCCTTGAGGGCTTTGAATCCAGGATCCCACGCGAGGACTAAGAAACAGAAGACCACCTGCAGGACAAGGCCCACACCAATGGTGCGCCACTTGATATTTTTACGCGAGCTCGACAGGACGTAGATCACTGCAAGAATGGCAATGATGCCGAGCAATCCTTGTAAGCGTTCCATATTTTCTGACCGTTCTTTGAAGGGACTTTTTAGTTAGAGTGACTCTGGGCCAAAGGAATGGGGGAGGATCTCGGCAAAGTCATGGCTACGGGGCTTTCCATCTACGGAAACGATGACGCGCTCGCAGTTAAACTCCCGCAGGACCTGGCGGCAGGCGCCACAAGGGTAGCAAGGTGCAGACTTTAAGCCGATAATAGCGACGGCTTTAATCTGCGGAATGCTGGGCAAGTGGCCATCGGTAGCCGTCACGTCGGCGGTGGTGACCACGTGGGCGGCGGCATTGCGCTCGGCGCAAATGCCTAGCGGGCTGGAGGCGTTTTCGACATTGGAGCCGGTGACAATGCGGCCATCGGCAAGCAGCAAAGCCGCACCGACTGGGAAAGAGGAATAAGGCGCCCAGGCGTGGTGGGCTGCTTCTTCTGCGAGGCTGAGCAATTCGGCATCGGTAGGGGGGCGAATCCGGGGTGGCGTTCATTGCGGTATGGACTTTCTTTCTACGGGGGAAGAGAGATTGGGTTAATCCTCTATTAGAACAAAAAGAAAAACACTCATTGACATCTGTTCTATAGGGAATGATAATTGGACGTGGTGGAGTGTACAACCACTATATATAGTGTGGTAAATCACATCATGTGCTTGTATGTTTCGGTGTCCAAATCATTACAGGAGGAGTCGTCATGGCTGAGAAATTCGATGCGGTAGATGTTATTCGTACCAAGCGCGACAAGGGGGTATTTAGCCCGGAGGAAATCGATTGGGTCATCGATGCCTATACGCGCGGGGTCGTGGGCGATGAGCAGATGACCGCACTCAACATGGCGATTTTCCTCAACGGCATGAACCGCGAGGAAATCTCGCAGTGGACTAAGGCGATGATTGCCTCCGGTGAGACGATGAGCTTTGAGTCCTTGTCCAAGAAGACCGCGGACAAGCACTCCACCGGTGGCGTTGGCGATAAGATCACGCTGCCGCTCGCGCCTCTCGTTGCCGCCTTTGGCGTGGCGGTCCCGCAGCTTTCTGGCCGCGGCTTGGGCCACACCGGTGGCACCCTGGACAAGCTGGAAGCCATCCCGGGCTGGCAGGCGGATATTTCCAATGAGCGATTGATGGAAATCCTGGAGGATCCGGGCTGCATCATCTGCGCGGCAGGCTCTGGACTAGCGCCCGCGGACAAGAAGATCTATGCCCTGCGCGATATCACCTCCACCGTTGAGGCCATTCCGCTTATTGCTTCCTCCATCATGTCGAAGAAGATCGCGGAAGGTACCTCGTCGCTGGTCCTCGATGTCAAAGTGGGCTCCGGCGCCTTTATGAAGGATGAGACCTTGGCCCGCGAGCTGGCGCAGACCATGGTGGACTTGGGCAATGATGCCGGCACCGCCACCACTGCACTGTTAACGGATATGTCCACCCCTTTGGGCCGCAAGGTGGGCAACGCGCTCGAAGTTGAAGAATCCGTCGAGGTCCTAGCCGGCGGCGGGCCAAGCGATGTCGTCGAGCTGACCCTGGCACTTGCGCGCGAGATGCTGGAAGCAGCTGGCGTGCACGATGCCGACGTGGAAAAGGCGCTCAAGGATGGCCGCGCTATGGACAAGTGGAAGCAAATGATTAAGGCACAGGGCGGCGACCCAGACGCCAAGCTTCCTGTGGCGACGCATACCCACGATGTCATTGTTGAATCCGATGGCTACCTGACCGAACTCGATGCCCTGTCCGTCGGTGTAAGCTCCTGGCGCTTGGGCGCGGGCCGCGCGCGGAAGGAAGACCCAGTACAGGCGACCGCGGGCATCGAATTGCACGCAGTCAAGGGTGAGAAGGTATCTAAGGGTCAAAAGCTTTTCACCCTGCACACGGAGACTCCGGAGCGCTTCGAGCGTTCCCTCGAGACTTTGCAGCAGAGCTTTAAGATTACGGACGCCCCGCTGGATAAGGAGCGCCAGATCATCCTGGACCGCATTGGTTAAATCAGAATTAACGGAAGCGCAATCGACCCGATGATGATGATCGCCATGACGGCGAGGAAGACCTTCGCCTGCCACGTGGCGTAGTTGAAGGACACTCCGACGCCTAGGCGCTTGTCCACCAGCACCGCTGGGTCATCGGGATTGTAGTACAGGATCCCCCACTTATAATGCTCGTCATTATCGGGGGATTCTTTGTCGCTATCCGGAAATTTCACCCCGCGCAGCTGTTCCTCGAGCTGCGATTGGGCGCGCAGGATCATCGCCACGATGGCTATGGTGCCGCTAATGGTCATCACCACCATGGTGATAAAGGAGAGCCCAGCCAGGTCCTGGTAGCCGGGTACTGGGCTGGTGATCTGTATAAACGACAGCCCGAGAGACATGAGAAGCAGCAGGGTGCCCATCGCTTCGTTGGAGGCTGCAAGGTTTGCTTGATTCCGTAGCCGCGCCTTGATGGAGCGCTCCGAGCGTGGCTGAACCGCGGTGCGTTGGATAAGCCAGCAGATGCCGGCGAAAAGCAGCCATACTCCCAGCGCGATGAACGTGATGAAAAAGACGCTGCCGATGGATTTATCGCTCCAGCTATCGGGCTCCATAGAGTCATCCCAGTGTACTGGGACGGGATCGGGGATATCGGACCAGTGGGCAGCGACGATGAGCGCGCCGGCGATGATGACCAACAAGGAACCTAGCATGGTGAGCCAGGGAAAAGATGGGGTTGGTACATCAATATCCTGCACAGCGTCGGCGTCTCGCCCCGCTACTCGGGCACTGACCGCGGTTTCTACCCCGTCGAACCAGCCACCGTCCTTCTTAGCCGCGATGATGTGGCGGCGCTGCGAGAGATAGGCCCACGTGCTGCCGATAATGACCAACAGGGAAGACAAGGCCGCCACCCATGAATGGTTAACGTAGAAAAGCGAGATAACCGTCGCGGCGATGCCCACAATCCACGTCCGGGTTTTGAAACCGGAAATTGCGTCGACCACAACCGGATCAGAAAGGTGGCTTTGGGGAACGCGAACGCCGAGCGGGGCACCTTGTGCCGCCAGCGCCGGGATTGTGGTCATTATCCACGTTATGGCCAGCGTAGTGGCGGCCATGAGGATGGTGAGAATCATGATAGCTCCTTCAGTGTGGAGTCGAGATAGCCGTGGAGCTCATCGGTGGAAAAGCCCTGGGCGCGGGCAAGCGCCGCCACGCGGTGAAGGCGTTGCCGTACCTGCTGTTCTTGCGCCGCGGTGTGCGCGCCGAGTCGAACGATTGACCCCGACCGGCCCGCAGTTTCGACGAGGCCATCAGCCACGAGCAGGTCATAGGCGTGTTTCACGGTGGCTGGGTTGATGCCAATATCCGCGGCGACATGGCGCACGGGATCGAGCTTTTCGCCAGCAAGCAGTTGCCCGCGGGCGATGGCCAACACGAGTTCATCGTGAATTTGCTGGAAGACCGGCACATCCGTGTCAGGGTTGAGAGTGATGAGCATGAGCTACCTCCTTCCACTATTTTTTGTACTACTAATAGTAGCACAATCTGTGTCAGTAAAAGTAATACAGAATGGAGGCTAAGATACCTAGATATGAACCTGCGAGGTTAAGTTGAGTTCCTTGCAGAAACCCTCATCGTGGCTGACCAACAAGTATGCGCCCTCGTAGGACTCAAGAATCTGCACGAGCCACTTTATGGTGGTGATATCCAAATTATTGGTGGGCTCATCAAGCAAGAGGAATTGAGGGCTGGGCTCGGCCAAAAGCACCCGGGCAAATTCCGCGCGGAAGCGTTCGCCGCCGGATAGCTGGCCGGTGCGGCGGTGCACTTGGTCATCGCGAAATAGTAGCTGTGCCAGTTGATCGCGGAGAAATTGTGGGTGAGCAGTGGGATTGGCCTCCGTGACCATCTCTAAAAGAGTGCGATCTTCTGGCAAGGTGATTTTCTGCCGCAAATATCCACAGTCCAAGCTGTACTCAACGTCACCGCGCACAACCTTATTAAGAAATGTGGTTTTCCCGCTGCCATTTGGTCCCATAAGGCGTACATGTTCAGGGCCGGTTAAGTCCACGATGCTGCTGGTGAGCACACGTGTGCCATTGGGCAACTGAGTGCCCGGGAGGTCGAGGTGGACGTGTTCGTCTGGGCGGATCTTATTTTGTGCAGCTTGATAGGCGTCAAATGCTTCCTTCACTGACCCTGATGCCTGAGCTGAGCGCTTAGCCGCGGTATTTTGGGAGCGATTCTTGTCGTTTCCCATTGCTAGCCCGGGTTTCCGGTTGTTGTGGGAAAAGGCTTTGCCGCGGCGCTTATCCCTGGAAATGCGCACCTGCATTGCCTCGCGCTCGCGCACTTGCTTGCGGTGTTCGGCTTTGGCCTCGCGAGTTTCTGCTTCAGCAACGCGCTGTTCGTTGTCTATCGCCTCCCGGTAAGCGTGATAATTTCCGGAAAATAATCTCAAATCTCCCGCGTAGAGCTCTGCAATGTACTCGACATGGGAGAGCAGGTCTAGGTCATGGGAGATGACGAGCATGGGCGTAGAAGAACTGGAAATAAGCTCGGTGACCTTGGACTTTCCTTCCGCGTCAAGGTTATTGGTTGGCTCATCGAGGATGACAAAGTCCGGGTGATCAAAAAACGCGGCGTTTAACGCGATGGTCACCGCTTCGCCCCCGGAAATCGTGCCGATGGTGCGATCTAGTGGGTAGGGGATGCCAGCATTATGAAGGCACGCATGAATCCTGTCTTCGATATCCCAGTCGGTGCCAATAATCTTCAGCAGCTCCTCGGAGTAATTTCCCGCTTCTAGTGCGTGGAGCGCGGCAATCGTTTCCGCTGCGCCAAA
This sequence comes from Corynebacterium sp. KPL2895, assembly GCF_040225815.1. Taxonomy (NCBI): domain Bacteria; kingdom Bacillati; phylum Actinomycetota; class Actinomycetes; order Mycobacteriales; family Corynebacteriaceae; genus Corynebacterium; species Corynebacterium sp. KPL2895. The sequence goes on along the minus strand of NZ_JBEHFY010000006.1, from coordinate 79,257 downwards.
AACGTCGGCGATGGTTAAAGAGTCATGTAGACCAAGATCTTGGTCTAGGTACGTGACTTCTGGTGCCGAGAATGTGCCCGAGGATGGTGCGATCTGGTGGGACAGGACCTTAGCAAGGGTTGATTTTCCGGATCCATTATCGCCAATCATCCCAGTAACCGAGTCAGGGATTGTTGCGGAAAGTTGAGAAAAGCAGGGCGTGCTGTCTGGCCAGGACAGGCTGAGTTGAGAAAGAGAAATCGGCATGAAGAATCCACCTTTAAAGAACGAGTGTGCAAGGGACGTCGTATTAGGCGGAAATCTTCATAGCTTTCAACAATAGCAGCTGTGGTGCAGAACACAAGAGCCCTAGCTAAAATTCATCTCTTGCAGGAACCGGAGGCCTGCAAGAGACAGACGCCAGATTAGAAGCGGCGGAAGAACTTACCCTGGGTGAGCTCCTCGAACCCCGGTAGTGGCGTGGCGGACGCGATGCCGGGGGCGGTTTGCTCGGCCGCGAGGTCTGTAGCGTTGGCAACGAGCAGGTCGTGGGCGCGGGAAGCCTCGTCGTCGGTGCCATTCGTGGCGACGATGAGCTCGGGGATGTCCTCGGGATCGAAGGGGGTGAGCCAGGTGGCATCGTCAAGCGGGTCAGCGCCCGAGTCCCCAAGGAAGGCTGGGCCCTTGGTGGCGGCGGGGTAGTAGCGCAGGAGCGCGGCCCCCACGGGCTCTACAGTTGGATCCTCATTGGCGGCAAGGGGCAAGGCGATGACGCCGCCATCAACGATGGGGGACCAGTCTGCGATATGGGAGGGGAAGAGGCCCGCAAGGTAGTCGCGGTCCTTTTCCTTGGCCAAGCGAACACCAAGAGAAGAATCAGTCATTCTACCAGGCTAGCTGGCGCGGCTACTTAATTTCCAGCAGCTGCGCGCCCTTGGTGGTGGACGAGCCGGCCTCGACCGCCAAGCCGGTCACGGTGCCGGACTTGTGGGCCTTGACGGGGTTTTCCATCTTCATTGCCTCAAGGACCAGGACGATATCGCCCTCTTCTACCTCTTGGCCCTCTTCTACGTTGACCTTGATGACTGTTCCCTGCATCGGTGCGGTCACGGCATCGCCGGACACTGCGGCCTTGGCGCCGGCACCCTTGCGCTTTTTCCGCTTGCGCGCGCCAGTAATGCCAAAGGTGGCGGGCAAGGCCACCTCGATGCGGCGGCCATCGATTTCCACGGTGTGAACCTGGGAGGCCTCGGGCGCGCCGGCTTCCGCATCGGTGGAATCATCGTGCGGCGGCAGCTGGTTATCCCAGGCCTCCTCAATCCACTTGGTGTAGACATCGAAGGAACCATTTTCCGCGGTAAAGGCGGGATCGGCGACGATGGCCCTGTCAAAGGGCAGCACGGTGGGCAGGCCCTCAACCTGGTATTCAGACAGGGCGCGGGCAGAGCGCCGCAGGGCGGTTTCGCGGTCCGGACCCCAGACAATGAGCTTGGCCAGCATGGAATCGAATTGCCCGCCGATGACGGAGCCCTCGATGACGCCCGAATCCACGCGCACTCCTGGGCCGGCCGGCTCGGAGTACTTGACGATGGTGCCAGGGGCAGGCATAAAACCGGCCGCGGCGTCTTCGCCGTTGATGCGGAACTCAAAGGCGTGCCCGCGCGGCGTTGGGTCCTCGCTTAGCGAAAGCTCTTCGCCCTGTGCAATCCGGAATTGCTCGCGCACGAGGTCCAGCCCGGTAGTTTCCTCAGAAACGGGGTGCTCTACCTGCAGGCGGGTATTGACCTCGAGGAAGGAAATCAGGCCATCGGCACCGACCAAATACTCCACGGTGCCGGCGCCACAGTAGTCAGCCTCACGGCAAATGCGCTTGGCGGATTCGTGGATGGAGGCGCGCTGCTCGTCGCTTAGGAAAGGCGCCGGTGCCTCCTCTACGAGCTTTTGGAAGCGGCGCTGCAGGGAGCAATCACGCGTGCCGACGACCACAACATTGCCGTGCTTATCCGCCAAGACCTGGGCCTCAACGTGGCGGGCCTTATCGAGGTAGCGTTCGACAAAGCACTCGCCGCGGCCAAAGGCAGTGGTGGCCTCGCGGGTAGCGGATTCAAAAAGCTCCGGAATCTCTTCAGTGGTGTGTGCCACCTTCATGCCGCGGCCGCCGCCACCAAATGCCGCCTTGATGGCTACGGGCAAGCCGTGCTCATCCGCGAAGGCTTTGACCTCGTCTGCGTTGGCTACCGGGTCCTTGGTGCCGGGGGCCATGGGGGCTTCGGCCCGCTCGGCGATGTGGCGGGCGGTGACCTTATCGCCCAACGCGCGGATGGATTGGGGAGGCGGTCCAATCCAGGTCAGTCCGGCATCGATAACCGCCTGGGCAAAATCGGCATTCTCGGACAAGAAACCATAGCCGGGGTGGATGGCATCCGCGCCGGATTTGTGGGCGGCATCCAGAATCTTGTCAAAGACAAGATAAGAATCCGCAGAGGTAGAACCGCCGAGGGCAAAAGCTTCATCTGCCAGCGTGACGAATGGTGCCTGCGCGTCCGGCTCGGCATAAACGGCGACTGAGGAGATCCCGGCATCGCGAGCAGCACGAATAACGCGTACGGCGATCTCACCTCGGTTCGCTACGAGAACCTTGGAGATCTTCTTGGTTTCTACTGCCACGGCAGTAACCTCCTGAATACACTTCGTTTACTACGGGATCTATTGTTGCACACCAAAATATTAATTCGTCCGTTTGGCAATAATTGTTACGTTTAAACAAAAATAAACCCACATCGTCACGATGTGGGTAATTAATGACCGGACGAAAATCTACTTTTCAATCGGCATATTGACCATGTTGCCCCACTCAGACCATGATCCATCGTAGACCTGCGCCTTTTTAAAGCCCAAAAGGTAGGTCAGCACGAACCACGTAAACGCGGCCTGCGCGCCCACGTGGGAATACAAAATGGTGGGGGTATCCGGCTCCAGCATGCCGTAGTTGACCTTGAGGTCATCAATGTTGCGGAAGCAAGAATTGGGGTAGGTTGCGCGGTCCCACTCCAAGTTGATCGCACCCGGAATGTGGCCGTGGCACATGGTCGTGCCATACGGCGAGTTTCCATTCGGGTCGAACTCCGTCGCCTCACCCGCGAATTCCTCCGGCGGGCGGGTATCAACCAGGGAACCAGTTGCCTCGCGGACATCGGAAACAAAGGCGCGCAGGACGGAATCGTCCCGGGTTACCTCGGGATAATCCGACTCCGGGAATTCCGGGACCATGAAGGAGGTATCGCGTTCTTCTGACATCCACGCATCGCGCCCGCCATCGAGAAGGCGAACATCCTTGTGTCCAAAGAGGGTAAATACCCACAGCGCATAGGCCGCCCACCAATTGGACTTATCGCCATACAAAACAACGGTATCGTCTTCGTGGATGCCCTTTTCCCGCATCAAGCGGGTAAATTCCTCGCCGCTGATAAAGTCGCGCGTCAGCGAGCTCAACAGCTCGGTGCGGAAATTAATCCGCGTGGCCGTGGGAATGTGCCCGATATCGTACAAAAGGGAGTCTTCATCGACCTCGATGACGCGCAGCCCTTTAACGCCCAGGCGCGCAGACAGCCACGGAGCGGAGACAAGCCGCTCTGGGTGCGCATATTGCTGGAATGGGGGATAGGGGTCTACTTCTGCCACTGCCCGCCTGCCTTTCTAATAAAACGGGATGATTCGCTCCCACCACTCTAACCCGATGAATGCCAAATTGATCACTTGGGAGGCCGTAGTGTGGTATTCCATACAATAAAACAGCCAAGTGGGGGCGGGAAAGCATTAAACATAATAGTGCTTTTACTTGGAGCCGCGATTCTACAAGTTTTCCCGCTGCATTACTTAAGGAGCGCACCCAGCAGCTCTCGAAGATTAATCGGGGCAGCGAATTTTAATCATGTTTACACCGCGCCACGCGCTGAAAAGGTCTATAGTCAGATCGTTCTGTTTCTCCCTAGACCTAGGAATATGGGCTGCGATTATGGCTGATCATAGCGACAACACCACTAACGACAACGAGGAATTCTCGAAGGGCTTCGTTGCCCGTGATTTCTCTGAGGGTCCGCGCAATGACACTACCGAGGATTTCGGTGCTTTTGCGGACAATGACGCGCGAGCTTTCGGTTCCCATGGCACCCCGCAGGCTGGCCAGGAACAAGGCTCGCAAAGCAGCCAAGAGCAGCACCCGCAATCGGGCCAGGAACAGGCGGCTTATCAGCACCCCGAGTACTCGCAGCAACCGGGTCCAGCGCAACCGGGGCCCGCGCAGCCGCCGCATTCCTATCCAGAACAGGGCAATTCTTGGCAGGGACAGCAGGCGTGGAACGCGCCGAATGGGCAGCAGCCAGGATTTACTGCGTATCCGAATAACAGCGGGCAGTTCCCGCCACAGGCTCCGCGCACGAAGACGCCAACCGATGGCTTCTTCTCCGGCCTCTTGGACTTCAGCTTCGATAAATTCATCACCGTAGGCTATGCTTCGGCGATTTATGTCATCGGCATGATCATCCTTGGCTGCACGTGGTTGTTGGGCCTACTTTTAGGATTCGTTTTCTTTGGTCCGTTCGGGATTATCACCGCCATCTTGGTTACGCTTATCTGCTTTGGCGAGCTCATTGGCTTGAGGCTCTTTTTAGAGTTCGCAGTCGCAAATATCCGGACGACGCAATATACCCGCGAAATCCTGCACCGGCTGAACTAGGCATAAGCTACAAGAAAAGCACATTCTCCTCTGGGATTGAACAGGGAGAATGTGCTTTTTATATTGGCCTAATAAGCCGCAGTGTGGGCTTAGTCGAGCAGCTGGGCAACGCTATCGGGGTCGGCATCGGAAAGCATCTGGCGGATGCGGTCGTACTCATCGTCCTCGCCGATGGCCTTGGCGGCGCGTCCGAGGGCGGCAATGGCGCGCAGGACACCCTGGTTGGGCTCGTGGGAGAAGGGGACTGGGCCCCATCCCTTCCAGCCGTTGCCGCGCAGGCGGTCCAAACTGCGGTGGTAGCCGGTGCGGGCGTAGGCATAAGCGGTGATGTACTCGTTGGGATCCGCACCCTCTAGCTTGTCGAGCTCCTGCTCCGCGAGCATGGCCCACAGCAATGGGGAATCCGGGTGGTCTACGATGCCGGTGGCAGGTGCGGCCGCGTCCTTGGTGCCGGGATCGGCGGGCAACTTTATAGGTTCTGGGGCAAGCATGTCTTTCATTTCCATAAGACACACTCTAGCGATGCTCGTGCGGGCCTACCAGAAATCAGAAACGTTAAGCCCAAAAGAGTAGAGCGCGCGGCGCACCACCGGCAGGGACAGCCCGATGACAGAAGAAGGATCGCCGTCGATGCTATCGATAAACCAGCCGCCCATGGCCTCCAAGGTAAACGCGCCTGCGCACTCCAAGGGCTCGCCGCTGCGGGCATAGGCTTCGATATCGGTGGCAGAAGCCTCCGCGAACCGGATGGTCGTGGTGGAGGTTTCCACGTGGCGCTGCGTGCCAAAAATCAGGCAATGGCCGGTAAGCAGTTGCGCGGTGCGGCCTGCCTGTTGGTGCCAGCGCTCGATGGTGGCGTCGATGGTGTGCGGTTTGCCCTGCAAGTGGTCATCCAATAGCAGCATGGAATCGCCGCCGATAACTGGCTCGTCGGGGTACTGGGTGGCTACCTTCTCGGCCTTGGCGGTGGCAAGCTTTGCCACGGTATCGGCAGGTGAGCGTCCCGCCAATTGGGCTTCCAAGGCGCGCTCGTCAATATCGGCGGGCTTGAGCACCGGTTCCACGCCGGCCCCGCGCAGGATGGAGGCTCGCGAGGGGGACTGTGAGGCCAAAATGAGGCGCATTAGTAATACCGCACGGTGTGGAAGGCGGAAGGATTAAAGACGCGCTGCGCGCCGTAGTGGTCGAAACGCTCACCGGGCCTGCCCCAGTGGTTGCGATCCCCAAAGGCGCCGGAATGGTCCTTTTGCATCTGCTTGAGCACCGTCGATAGCGCGGCGCGCTCTTCTTCCGTGGGGTTTCCCTTCAGGACTTTGATTTCGGGTTCAGACATCTTTTCCTAAACAGTTCCGTGCTTCTTTGGTACTTGTGCCACGACCTTGCGCTCTAGCAGGCGCAGGCCTTCAACCAGGTAGTGGCGGGTGGCGGAAGGCTCGATGACATTATCGGCCAGGCCGCGCTCGGCGGCGGCGTAGGGGTGCAAGAAGAGCTCGTCCATTTCTTCCTGCTTGTCCGCATCGCCGTAGATGGCCAGCGCGGTTTGGGCTGCTTCGGCGACGGCGATTTCTGCGGTCGGCCAGGCATAGACCAAATCCGCGCCCAGATCCTTAGAGCCCATAAACGCGTAAGCCGGGCCAATGGCCTTGCGGGTTACCACCGTAAGCTTGCCGACGCTCGCTTCCGCCTGCGCATACGCAAACCCCGCCGCCCGACGCAGAAGACCGGCCCTTTCTTCCTCCGGCGTGGAAACGAAACCGGGCGAGTCCACGAACTCGATGATCGGCGTATTGAAGGCATCGCACAGGCGCACAAAACGCGCCGCTTTTTCCACCGCGGCTGAATCCAGCGCGCCATTGAGGGACAGCGGTTGGTTGGCAACGATGCCCACAGCGCGGCCATCCACGAAGGCAAAGCCCGTGATGATATTGGGCGCGGCCTCTGCCGAAAGCTCAAAGAAGGAGCCCTTATCGACGACCGCGTTGACCACCTCGCGCATGTCATAGGCATCCGCTGCTGAATCCGGGATGACGGAATCCAGATTAAACTCGGCGACCTCGCGCGTATCGATGCGCGTTGCCTCGGCGCGGTTATTAGCCGGCAGGTAAGCCAGTACGTCGCGGACCAAGGCGAGGGCTGCTTGCTCGCTTGGGGCGCTGAGCTGCGCGGTGCCCGATTGCGCGTGGACTGCGGCACCGCCAAAGGTGTCCGGTTCCGCTTGGGCCACGTCGCTGGCTGCCTGGTGCAGGCTGGTGCCGTGGGTGACAATGAGGACATCGGCAAGCGTGGGCGCAAATGCCGCAATGCCGCTGGTATCCCCGGCCACCACGGAGATCTGCGGGATAAGACCGGAGGCCTCGGTCGCGCGGGCGAGGATGCGGGCGTAGCCAGCCAGCGTGACGATGCCCTCTTGTACGCGCGGGCCGGTGGAATCATAGATGCCGACGATGGGCACGCCGGTTTTCAGCGCAAGGTCATAGACCTTGGTGAGCTTTTCCGCATAAACCTCACCCATCGTGCCGTCAAAGACGGTGGCATCCTGGCTGAAGATGCACACGCGACGCCCATCAATCGTGCCGTAACCGGTCACGATGCCATCGGTGTACGGGCGATCGTGCTCGCGGCCAAAGTCGGTGGAGCGGTGGCGGGCTAGTGCATCGGTTTCTACAAAGGAACCCTCATCGAGCAGCTGATTCACGCGAGTGCGGGCGGCTGGCTCGCCTTCCCCCAACGGCGCGCGGGACTCGGCGAGCTTGTTGTCCAGGTCCTCAATCTTGCCAGCGGTGGTCTTCAGGTCAGTCATAGGCGCTGAGTTTACTAGTGGAAGGCCAAAGATGCGGAAATCGTGCGGTTTGGGCATCGTCACAGTGTCGGTGGCGGCGCGCTATCGGTGCGGCATTAGCGCGACCGGAGTATCTGCCAGGCGTTAGGAAATATTAGCTCCCCTTTATGGGGGTAAGGGTGAAATGTGTTGTGCAGCGTTCGTTACCGGTAAGGGGCGTTTTCCCACCGTAACGACGATAAATGCCATAAAGAGAGATAGCTGTAACTGTTGAGGAGCTATAACGAAGAGCTTAATATCAGCTGTGTCTTCATGAATTTTTCTCGTATCCTTAAACAACCACAAGGACGGTCTTCTGGTGATTTCAAAGGGACTGCGACTTGTCGCGCCGCTTGCCATCGCGATACTTCTCGCGCCCGCGGCACATGCGCGCGATATTCCCCCGATGCCACAGGCATATCCCATTACCAACCTCTATAAAAGCTGCAGCGCCGCCGGAGATAACACCGAACGCGAATGGCGGTTTGCTGAAACAGGACGTCGCTACATGAGCGACGGAACCTTGCAATTCAAAAACACCACCGACCAGGAGGTGCCGTACACCGCAGAGGTAGAAACCGGCACCAATCACGAAATTGATGCCAACTCCAAGGCCAAGTTGCCCTCTGGTTGGGACACCACCGCCAAATCCGATATTGGCCTAAAAATGGCCAATGGCTGGCGAGATAAAGAAACCTTCGGGCCCGTCAAACTCAAGCCGGGTGAATCCTTCCGCGTGGAATACGGCGTGGTGGAAAAGGACTTTATTTCCATGTTCGTCGGCTGCAATGATGACCGCCTCGAAAACATTCCCGGCGCCAACGTCATCCGCGGTAAAGGCCCAGCAGAGCGCTATGCCTTTGCCTATATCATCAAGGCCGATGGATCCGTATCGGACCTGGCAATGGAAATTCCGTCTCGATCCGGCAGCACTAATTCTAAGCCCATCGAAGGTAGCTACACTGCGGTTTCCGGCCCCAGCTTGGAAAAGATTGCTGATCCGAACAAAGACGAGATCATGCAACCAGCCGCTGAACCCCAACGCGATCCTGCTTGGCCCAAGGAAGGCGAAAAGTGCGAAGCCAACGATAACTCCTGGTATCCGCTGGATATCACCGCGGTGAAGCCAACCTTCCGCAAGCCCGGTTATTCCACCGACTTCCTCAACTGGTCTCAGGGCGACTATGAATTTGCTCCGGTAACGGACTTCGTGGTTGGTGCCCAGCACGATCCATATACCAATTGGCGAGGCAATAGGGGCGATATCCCTCAGGGGTGGCTCGAGTCCGTGGGCGCCATCAAGCGTGCCTACATGCCGGTCGGTACTGAACTCAAACATGTAAACCTTGCACCCGGAGAGCGCGTTCGCGTGGAGTACGGCACCACCATGACCCGTATCAACTATCGCGAAGTGCACTGCGGAAAATCCGGCAAGTACGACCTCACCTCGAACTATAAACAGACCACCGCCCCGAGCGGTTTCTGGGCCGAAGCCACAATCACTTCCAAAGACGGCAGTACCCGCACCGTAGACGTCACCCCTGACGAATACCGCGATCTGCCCGTACCCACCCAAACCATCTACTAAATACCTGCTAGGAGTACATCTCATGCGCATTTCCAAGATTGCGTCCACCACCGCGGCTTTAGCCGTTGCCGCCGGCGTATTCGCTGCCCCAGCCGCCAATGCATTGCCGCAGCGCGACCTGGGCCCTGCAAACCCCACTACGATTGGTGAACGTTGCGCCAATCCTGGCGATACCGGCCAGACCATTGATATTAAGCGCACCTATTTCGACGGTTCCGCCGGTACCTGGACCGTTTCCAACTACAACGACGAGCCGCTTCCCGTAACCCGCTCCATCAAGGAAACCAAGTCCAAGACCTGGAACGTTTCTGCTGGTGTGGACTTCAAGCTGTTGGATCTGATTCACTTCACCTTCTCCTCCAGCTACACCTCTAGCCAGACCTACGAGGTAGGCGAGCAGGTTGGCCCATACGATATCGCCCCGGGAAAGACTGCCGTGCTGAAGGCTGGTTGGGTAGTCTCTGACTTCGAGGGTCAAAAGACCGTGTGCGGTTCCGACCACACCTGGCAGGCCAATGGCGGTAAATTTACCGCAACTCTGCCCAAGGAACGCCACGTCGCAGTCTCCACCCGTGATAACAACGATTGGGGTTAAACCGTGAAGGTGAAGACCATCGCTAGTGCAATCGCAGCGCTGAGCTTGGTGGCCGTTCCCGTAGCCCATGCCTCTGACTTCGGCGGAGACTTTGAACTGCCCCAGCGCTGGAACGATGACTTTAAGCCCGGCACGCATTGCGCAACGCCGGGGGAGAACTCAACCTATGTCACCGCGAAGCGCCGCTGGTTCAAGCAAACCGATGCCGCAAGCGTGGCAAACCACAATGCTGAGCCGGTGCCGGTCAAACACACCGTATCCAAAGCGCGGACGGAAACCGTTGAGGTTTCCGGCTCCGTGCAGGGAGAGGGAGATTTGGCCAAGATCCTGACTAAGACCTACGGATTCAACTATGTAAGCGAACAACACTGGAAGATTAACCAGGTAGTTGGGCCATACACCTTGCCTGCAAATTCCCAAGGCAAGTTGGTGTGGGGCTTTACCATGCTGGATACCGATGGCCAGGATGTGCGCTGCAACCGAGATCAAGTATGGGAAACGGTAGGAAAACCATATTCGGCCACTGTCCCTGAAGCTCGCTATTCCGAGCTGCGCTTAGAAGACGCTCCGGACTGGAGTTAGTTCATCAGAAAATGAGCCCAGCCGCACCCTGTGAATGGGGTGTGGAGCTGGGCTCTTTTTTGTAGCAGCTACGGCGCGCACTGCTTGGTTTGTAGAAGTGCATCCTCCAAAGTGCATCCTCCAAAGTGCAGGGTCCTCTGCAACATTTGAGGAAGATTTGCGATATCTGAGGGCCGGGTTTGCTCAGTTATCGCAGTGGAGGATGCACAAATTGCAAAAGCAGGCCCATCCACCGGCATGGCTGGCCGTGCAGCGGTCATGCCGGGCCAAAGACAGCCGCTCTAGGCCGGCAACCAGGCGTATCCGTAAGGTCCGAGCTCGACGGGGCCTAGGTCAACGGAGCGGTCGCTGAAATTGTGCAGGCACAACAGGTCGCCGCGCTGGTAACCGAGCACACTTTCCTTACCGGTTTCCACTGGCTCGCAGGGTGCCGTTCCCAGGTCGGGGTGCGCGTGGCGCTCTGCAATCATGGTGCGCACGCTGTGGAGCAGGGAAGTGGCATCGTTGAGCTGAGATTCCACGGACGTGCCGCCGACGATAGGCAGCCGCGCCGGGGTGCGCGCGCTAAAACCCGCGGTTTCGCTATCGTCCCACTGCATGGGGGTGCGAACGGCATAACGATCCGGCAAAGAGGTGTCATCGAGCATGCCGATTTCATCGCCATAATAAATAAATGGCGCTCCCGGCAGGGTCATCAGCAGCGAAAACATCAGCTCCACCTTGCGGCGGTCCCCACCCATCAACGGCATGAGCCGCCTGGCGATGCCCACGTGCGCCCGCATGCCTTCCTCTGGCAGGTAGGTCTGATACATCAGCTCACGGACATCATCGTCAACCATTTCCAAGGTCAATTCGTCGTGGTTGCGCAGGAAGGTACCCCACTGGCAGCCCTCGGGCAGCGGCGGTAGTTGGTCGAGGATGTCGTAGACGGGGGTGGCATCGCCAAGCGCGAGCGCTTGGTACAGCCGCGGCATGACCGGGAAGTTGAAGACCATGTGGAAGCGGTTGCCGGAGCCGTAGAAATCCATGGTCTCCTTGGGCGGCTGGTTGGCCTCCGCAATGAGGACGGCCTCGGGATAGTGGGTATCCATAAAGGAGCGAATCTTTTCCACGAACTCCACCGTCTCCGGCAGGGATTCGCCGCCGAGCTCATCGCGCTCGAAGAGGTACGCAATGGCATCGAGGCGCAGGCCATCAAGGCCTTTGTCCATCCAGAAGGACAAGATATTAAAGACCTCATCCTGCACGTCCGGGTTATCGTAATTGAGATCCGGCTGGTGGGAGTAAAAGCGGTGGAAATAGTACTGCTGGCGCTCCTCGTCCCAGGTCCAGTTGGAGGTCTCGACGTCGGTGAAAATGACGCGGATTTCGGGGTAGCGCTCGGGGTCATCGCCCCAGACGTAGAAATCCCCAAACGGGCCATCCGGATCGGAGCGCGAGGCCTGGAACCACGGGTGGTCGGAGCTGGTGTGGTTGAGCGCCAGGTCCGTCATGATGCGCATATCGCGGCGGTGCAATTCCTCAACCAGTTCCTCGAAATCCGCCATCGTGCCGTAATCGGGGTGGATGGAGTAATAATCGGCGATATCGTAGCCGTCATCGCGCAGCGGCGAGGCATAAAACGGCGAGAGCCAGAGGCAGTCCACGCCCAACCACTGGAGGTAATCCAGCTTGTCGATGACCCCGCGCAGCGTACCGATGCCCTTATTTTCGGCCTCGTTATTGCCAGAGTCCTTAAAGGAGCCCACGAGGGCTTGATAGAAGACGGCGTTGTGGTACCAGCTCATTGCAGATCCTTTCTTTTTGCCCGCCACGCAAGATAGGTCAGTGCGCACAGCGCGCCGGCCACTAGGCCGGGCCATACGGCGGGAGAGTCTTCAAATAGGTTCACCACGGCTTGGATAACCGCAAGACACGCGAAGAAGCCGAGGAATCCGAGAAGCGAATCCCACAGCAGGGACCGGCGCATTAGGCCTTGACACCTCCTGCGGTAAGCCCGGCGACGATGCGGTGCTGGAAAATGAGCACCATGATGATAAGCGGAATGGTCACCAATGCACCAGCCGCCATGGTTGCGGCATAAGGGTACTCGAAGGCCGAGGGGCCAGAGAAACGGGCGATGGCCACCGTGACCGGCTCGGTCGCAGTCGTGGACAGCTGCTTGGCCAACATGAATTCATTCCACGTGGTGATAAAGGCGATGATCGCGGTGGTAAACAGTGCCGGTGCGGCCAGAGGCAGGAGGATGAGGCGGAAGGCCTGGGCACGTGAAGCGCCATCCACACGGGCAGCCTCCTCAAGCTCCCACGGCAGCTGCCGGAAAAAGCTGAGCAGGGTATAGACCGTTAGTGGCAGGGCGAAGGAGATATTTGGGATGATCATCGCCCGGTAGGTGCCGATCCACTCTAGGCGGCCAAAGAGCTGGAAGAGCGGGGTAACCAGCGCGATGGCAGGGAACATGGAGGCCGCCAGGATGATGCCGGTGACAATACCCTTGCCGGGAAAGTCATAGCGGGAGAGCGCATACGCGGTAAATACGCCGACTAAGACGGCTACCGTGGTGGTTGCGAGCGAGATGAACAGCGAATTGCCCAGCGCGCCGAGGAAGTCATTGCCCTTATCCGTTGCGAGGGCATCGCGGAAATTATCGAGCGTGATATGCGTTGGCCAGGGCGTGGTATCGAAGGTGAATTCCTGGCTGCGCAGGGCGGTGACCACCATCCAATAAAAAGGGGCAAGGCCCCAGAACATGATGAAGATAATGCCCGCGTAGTGTCCGAATTTACGCATTATTTTGCACCCTTTCTGCCGGAGACATCCGCGCCTAGGAAGCGGATGAGGATGAAGGCGACGAAGAAGATGAGCAAGAAGATAAGGGTGGATAGCGCCGAGGCGGAATTGAAGTTACCTTGGCGCATATCTTCCACCACCAGCTGGGAAATGGTGGCGGTAGGGGAGTTGGAAGAACTCGAAATCATGATGACGGGAAGGTCATACATGCGCAGCGCATCCAGGGTACGGAAGAGCACGGCCACCATCAGGGCTGGGCGCACTAGCGGCAGGGTGATGCGGAAGAAGGTTTGGATGCGGTTAGCGCCATCGACGCGGGCGGCATCGTAGACATCCTTGGGGATCATCTGCAGGCCAGCCAGGATGAGCAGGGCCATAAACGGTGCGGTCTTCCACACGTCTGCGATGATGACGGCAAAGCGCGCATAAAACGGGTCCGTGGTCCAGGCGATATTCGCGCCCAGCAAGGAATTGACTATGCCGTCCGGGGCGAACATGAACTGCCACAGCTTGGCCGTCACGGCGGTAGGAATGGCCCAGGGGATAAGCACGGCAGCGCGCACTAAGCCGCGGCCGCGGTACTTGCCGTTCATGATGATGGCCATGAACATGCCGAGAATGGTCTCCAGGGCGACCGTGACCACGGTGAAAAACAGCGTGATTTTTACGGCGGGCCAAAAGTCGGTGGCGATAACTCCGGGCGGACACGTCGTGATTTCACCCGCACCGGACACACAGCGGTTATTGATCCAGTACAGGTAATTGTCTATGCCGGCGAAACCGCCTTCTTCAAAGAGACCCGTTTTGGGGTTGAGCTGCCGGTTTCCCTGGAAAGACAGGATGACCGCGCGCACGATGGGATAGCCGATGATAATGCCCAGCACGATGAGCGCCGGGGCGATCAGCGCGGCCGGGCGCCCGAAATTGGCAAACCTGGAGGTGCTAGAGGCGCGCTTGGGCTTTTTCGATCGAGGGTGCTTCTGTTGCGTCGGCGAAGTGGTGACCACGGGAGTTCGCCTTTCTGATTCAGATGATTTCTAGTGCGCTAGATTCTATCCCCAACTGGGACGGGAAAACCACAAAGGGTGAGGCAGTGGCATATGCGCCTTCCTCACCCATTTGTGTACTAGCGGTTCGCTATATATTTCTCGCTTTTCAGCATGCTCCCTGCCCGTAGGATACGAGGTCCAGGGAGGGCTTCTTTAACCCTGCGAAGCAGAATCGATGGCCGCCTTCATATCGGAGGTGGCATCCTCGACGGACTTGCCATCGGTAAGCGCGGCATAAGCGTTGTCCTGAATGGCCTTAGAGATGGCGGAATAGAACGGCGATACCGGACGCGGTGCGGCGTTTTCTAGGGATTCCTTCAGCGCTGGCAAGTAGGGGAATTCCTCCTGCAACTGTGGATCATCGTAGATGGAGGAAAGAACCGGCGGGAAGGACTGCTCAGCAAAGGACTTCTGGTTCTCCTCATTGATGATGAAGTTCATGAAGTCCAGGGCGGTGCCCTTGTTCTTGGAATTGATGTTGATGCCGTTGTTGTAGCCGCCCAAGGTGGACACGCCAACGCCATCCTTGCCCAGCGGTGCTTGGACCTCAACGTCAATGCCGGCATCTACGGCATTGGTGTACATGTAGGGCCAGTTCACTGCGAAGGCGGTCTTGCCTTCGGTGAAGGCCATGTTGGTCTCTTCCTCGGTGGCGGCGGTGGAGTCCTTGGAGATGATTTCGTCTTCATAAGCATCCACCATGGCCTGCAGGCCTTCCTGGGCTTCCTTGGAGTCGACGGTGGCATTGCCGTCATCGTCAAGCACCGAGCCGCCCCAGCCCTCCATGAAGCCGGCGGTGTTCAAAGCCAAGCCCTCGTACTGCTTGAGCTGGGTGGTCAGGCACTTCTTGTCATCTTCCAGGGCCTTGCAGGCGGATTCGAGGTCAGCGAATTTCTCCGGGGTAGCGTCCGCGAGCTCAGTATTGCGGAAGAGGAGCTGGCCGTTGGTGTTTTGCGGGAGCGCATACAGCACGTCGTTGTAGATGGCCGATTCCACGGTGGCGGGCAAGAGCTCCGAGGTATCGGTCTCGAAGTTACCGTTAAGCGGCTGGAGCCACTGGTTGGCGGCGAATTCCGCGGTCCAGACCACGTCGAGGGCCATGACATCGTAGTCATCATTGCCAGCCTGGAGGGACTGCACCAGGGTTTCGCGCTGGGCATCGGCCTCGCCCGCGAGCTCCTTGAGGGTGACCTTTTCATCCGGATTTTCTTCATTCCACTTATCGATGATGGGAGTGATCTTATCCGTGTCGTTCTTGCCCATGGCAAAGGTGATGGGGCCGTGGGAGTCAGCGCCGGAACCGGATGCGGAGCCATCCGCGTTATCTGCACCGTCGTCAGACGTGGAGCAGCCTGCCAGCGCCAATACTGCCGTGGTGGCGACTGTGGTGCGAATGAAGTACTTCTTCATGGGAATTCACCTTTCAGAAAGCTTGGGTGTTCCTTAAAAATAATTTACAAACACCGCGCGCAGAATAGATTTTGATTATTCACCTCTAAATGGGGGGTAATTTAGGAGGTGGAGATACGTCGCCCGGTTTCTGGGTCAAAGCGGTGTGCAGCGCTTGCATCAAAGGTCAATACAACCTCCTCACCGCGCTGCGGCGGGGTGCCTTCACACCGGGCCACGAACCGTGCGCTACCCACCGTGGCGTAGACAAAGGATTCGGAACCCAACTCTTCAACCAGGTCGACCACGCCGCGCAGTCCCTCAGCCCCCTCATTGAGGTGCATATTTTCCGGGCGCACCCCCAGGCGCTCGCCGTCGTGGTCAAAGATATTCATTGCAGGCGAACCAATAAAGCCGGCGACGAACTCGTTGGCCGGTTCCGCATAAAGTTCGCGCGGCGGGGCAACCTGTTGCAATTCGCCATCTTTCAGCACCGCGACTCGGTGCCCCAGCGTCATGGCCTCGACCTGGTCGTGGGTGACATAGACCGTGGTGGTACCAAGTCGCTGCTGCAGGCTCGCAAGCTCCGTACGGGTTTGCACGCGCAGCTTCGCATCCAGGTTAGAGAGCGGCTCATCCATGAGGAAGGCCTTAGGGTTGCGCACAATAGCACGGCCCATGGCAACGCGCTGGCGCTGACCGCCCGAGAGGTCCTTGGGCTTGCGCTTAAGGAACTCGCTCAACCCCAGCATCTCTGCGGCTTCCTGGACCTTTTGCTTGATTTCAGCCTTGGGGAGCTTCGCCAGCTTGAGCGAAAAGCCCATGTTTTCTTCCACCGAAAGGTGCGGGTAGAGCGCATAATTTTGAAAAACCATCGCAATATCGCGATCACCCGGTTCAAGGCCCGTGACATCCGTATCATCGATGAGAATCCGGCCACTAGACGTTGGTTCAAGGCCGGCCAGCGCGCGCAGCGTCGTGGACTTGCCGCAGCCAGAAGGGCCCACCAAAACGAGGAACTCGCCGTCCGCGATTTCTAGGTCCAATTCCTTCACGGTGGGCGCCGCCGCGCCGGGGTAAGTGATATTTACCTTTTCAAAAGTGACCTTTGCCATGCGCAACACACTAGCACCACCAGCGGACGGTATCTTGGAATCTATGACTGCACTTGATAAGCACCGCATCCGCACCGCCCTGGCAGAGGACTTCACCACCATCGATTTTGTGGATCAGACCGGTTCCACCAATACCGATCTGATGCAGGCCATCAATGTCACCGATGGCACCGTGCTGCTTGCCGATGAGCAGTTGTCCGGCAAAGGCCGCCTCGGCCGGGCGTGGACGGCGCCAGCCGAATCCCAGGTGATCTTTTCCGTGCTGCTTTTGCCCGATTCTCTCGACCACTTGGGCACGCTTCCGCTGGCTGCGGGCCTGGCCGTGACCGATTCCATCGAGGGCTCCGTGCTGAAATGGCCGAATGACGTGCATATCGATGGCAATAAACTCTGCGGCATCCTTGCCGAGGCCGGTCCCGTGGGCCAAGCCTTCAAGTCCGCACCGAAGACTGAGGTCAATAAGGCAGAACTGAATAAAACTGAGTTGAACAAGGCTGAGGTCAACAAAGCTGAAGTCAATAAAGCCGAAGTAAATAAGGCCGTCGGCGGGCAGGCGCCCTCTGCGCGCGTGGTCGTAGGCATGGGTATTAATGTCACGCTCAGCCGCGAAGAATTGCCCATTGAAAAGGCCACCTCGTTGGCTCTGGAAGGCCGCGATACCGACCGCACCGAGCTGGCCATTACCGTGCTGAAAAACCTGCGCCGCCGCATTACGCAGTGGGAGAACCAGGATCCGCAGCTTATGCAGGATTACCGCGCGGTGTGCTCATCTATTGACCAGGAGGTGCGGCTGGAGACCCCGACTGGCGATGTCATCGGCCGTGTTGAGGGCATTGGTGAGGACGGCCGCATTAACGTCGCAGGCGAGTACTACTCCGCCGGTGACGTGACGCATCTGCGTCCGGCGCGATAGGCGCCGCACGTTAGATGTCGCACGATCGGCGCCGCGCGATAGTCGCCGCGCGATAGGTATCGCGCGGCAGGCGACGCGCAGCAGGCGTCGGGTGGTAGTTCGCGCAGTCCGAGTAGCGCTGCCTCGCACTGGTACTATCCATGGCTATGGGATTGATGAAGATGGGCCAAGGCGAGGTCAAGCGCGCGGATGTATCCGCGCCATTTCGCGCGCTCGTTTTCCCATTTCTGGAGCTCATCCTCATTACGGGCGTGCTGTGGATTGCCATCGGCTGGTGCGATGCCCAGGGAGTAGAACCCATGCTGCGCAACGGGCTCGTCGTCTTGTGGGCCGGGCTGAGCACGTGGCGCTTTCTCATTCCGTTTTATAAGGCTCGCCGCAAGCGGTTCATCGTGACCAATCGCCGCGTCATTGTGCGGGAAGGCCGCCACATCGATTCAATTCCGCTGGAAGATATTCGCGGCGCCCGCAAGCGCCGCGGCGGTATCTCCATTGCGCTCAATGGCTGGGACAGGGCCATGTATTTTCCCATCGTAGCCAAGTCAA
Organism: Corynebacterium sp. KPL2895; assembly: GCF_040225815.1. NCBI lineage: Bacteria > Bacillati > Actinomycetota > Actinomycetes > Mycobacteriales > Corynebacteriaceae > Corynebacterium > Corynebacterium sp. KPL2895. The sequence continues at coordinate 61,158 of NZ_JBEHFY010000006.1, read as the reverse complement.
AGCAGGTAGCAGAGATTATTAATGATCGCCCTTGGTTTTAACCTCGGTCGAGTGTAATTGCTTATCAAGATCCTCCGGTGCGAGGTTAGCGCTGCTGAATTCTTGGGTCAGCGGCAGGCGCAGTTCTAGATCGGAACCGGGGCAGAGCTCGATTTTCGCCTCATCCACGGTGTAATCCAGCACATATCCGCCGGATTGCCGCGCGGCGTCGATAAAGTGCACGTGGCATCCTGGCACCGAAATCCCGCGCTCGTACACGGGAGTGCGGAAGCCGCCGATGACGCCTTCGACATCGCTAAAGTGCAGCTCTTTATCGCCACCGACCGCCTTGGTCATTGGGGGATAGGGCTTGGTTTGTTTGACCACGGTGCGCGTGGTGACCTCAGAGAACCTGCCCGTGATACGGACCGCGTACATGTAGTTGGCGGAAGGTTCCACCTCATCGATGAAGGCGGAAAGCTCGTCGCGGCGCAGGCCCCGTGGGGCATCGACAAGAATGCGCGGCACAAAGTTGGTGGCCACGGCATAAGGGGTTTGCTGGTCCAAGTCCGCAACCCGTGCGGAGCCATCGCCGCGCAGTTGGTAGCAGGTCCCGTCCAGGATAATCATTTCACCATCGAGGCCATTAAAGGTACCGATGCCGAAATTGCCCTTTCCTAGCAGCTCAGAGATGGTCATCTCGCCGTCATAAATGCCATCAAGGAGGGCGCTCATGAGGGAGTTCTGGAAGATCGAATGACGGGTAAACATGGTATCCAAGCTAATATTGTGGGCGTGAGTGTCTCAAAACCTATTGTAACTGTCTGTGGCGATGGTCAGCTGGCGCGCATGATGCAGCCTGCCGCCGCTGAACTCGATATTCATCTGCGGATTCTTGCTGGTAGCCCGGATTCTTCGACCGCGCAGGTCACCCCGGACATCGTGGTGGGCGATTATCACAAGTACGAGGATCTGCTCGCGGCAGCCCGCGGCGCGGATGCGGTTACCTTCGAGCATGAGCATGTGCCCAATGAGCATTCCGCCGCGCTTATCGATGCCTCCTTTAACGTCCAGCCCCAGCCCAGCGCCCTGCGCTATGCCCAGGACAAGCTGGACATGCGGGAAAAGCTCTCCGCACTGGGGGCGCCCGTTCCGCGGTTTAGCGCAATCGAATCCGTTGCTGATGCCCGCGCTTTTTTCGATGCCGTAGACGGGCGCGTTTGTCTCAAGGCCCGCCGCGGTGGCTATGACGGCAAGGGCGTGTGGTTTCCCTCGGATGCCGATCTTGATGAGCTCGTCGCCGAGCTATTAGACGCCGGCACGCCGCTCATGGCCGAAGAGAAGGTGGATCTGACCCGCGAGCTGTCCATCTTGGTAGCGCGCCGCCCATCCGGTGAAGCCAAGGTCTGGCCCATTACCCAGTCCCGCCAGGCCAACGGCATCTGTGCCGAGGCCATCGCGCCCGCGCCCGATCTCTCGCCTGATCTGGCCGAACGCGCCTCTGCGCTGGGGCTAAGCATTGCCGAATCCCTCGGCGTGACCGGCGTGCTAGCCGTGGAGCTTTTCGCCTTCAACGGTGAAAATGGCGAGGACATCTCCGTTAATGAATTGGCCATGCGCCCGCACAATACCGGCCACTGGACCCAGGATGGCTGCGTGACCTCGCAGTTCGAACAGCACCTGCGCGCCGTACTCGACCTGCCCTTGGGTGCGGTGGACGCCCTAGCCCCGGTGACCGTTATGGCAAATGTTCTCGGCGCGGACGAAGATCCCAGGATGCCTATGCCGCAGCGTGTGCGCGAGGTCATGGAACGCTACCCGCACGCCAAGATTCACCTGTACGGCAAGGACCACCGCGCTGGCCGCAAGATCGGCCACGTCAATGTCGCTGGTACATCACTCGATGAGACCCGCGATGCCGCCCGCCAGGCCGCGCACTTTCTCATGCACGCAACGTGGGCATAACTCTTAAAACCTAGAAAGGACATTATGGAACCGCAGGTAGGAATCATCATGGGCTCGGATTCGGATTGGCCCACCGTCGAACCCGCCGCGGAAGTCCTCGCGGACTTCGGCATCCCCTTTGAGGTCGGCGTGGTTAGCGCCCACCGCACCCCGGAAAAGATGCTGGCCTACGCCAAGGGAGCGCACTCCCGCGGCCTTAAGGCCATCATCGCCTGTGCCGGTGGCGCCGCCCACCTGCCGGGCATGGTTGCAGCGGCCACGCCGCTGCCCGTTATCGGCATTCCGCGCGCACTCAAGGACCTCGATGGCCTAGACTCCCTGCTTTCTATCGTGCAGATGCCTAGCGGCGTTCCCGTGGCCACCGTCTCCATCGGCGGCGCAAAGAACGCCGGCCTGCTGGCCGCCCGCATCCTGGGCGCCGGAGACCTCGCGCTGCAAGACAATATGGTCGCCTACCAAGAAAAGATGGCAGAAGAAGTCGAGCAGAAGGATAAGAACCTGCGCTCGAAGCTGCTAGGGGAGTAGTCACTAGCACGCCGTGTCCAAAACAACCGCGTTTCTTCATTTTTCGGCCTGATTTTTATAAGAACGCGGTTGTTTTGGACATTTTTGTATGATTGCGTAGGTTTCCTGGCTCCTAGGGCGTTCATCGGGCGGCGCTGCGTTCAAAACAACCGCGTTTCTTCATTTTTCGGCCTGATTTTTAGAGGAATGCGGTTATTATGGACGCCTCAGGGCTGAGGTCGGTGGCACGTGGCCCTGCGAGTCCGCGCTGCCTCACTTACACTTCCACTCGGGGCGTAAGTGCTCCGAGGGGGAGTAGATGAAGGAACTTTTAGTATCGGGGTTGAATCAAAGGCAACTGAGGTCCGGTCTGGCCAGCGGCAAGATAATTAAAATTCGCCGTGGGCTGTATACGTGGCGGAAACCTACGCCATTCGAGCTTGCTCGCATCGTGCATGAAAAATGGCCTGGAATAATGCTCGCGGGGAAATCTGCGGTTGAGCTCTATTCCAAGAAGGAACTGACCTTTCCGCTGCATTGTGCCTACGAGCACCCGCTAGCCAACTCCACTTGGTTAAAAGTGCAGCGTACGCGTCAGACAACGACCTTTAGCCATGAAGGCGTTCCCGTGCAGAATCCGCTTTTGGCTGCGGGAGAAGTAAGCGAAGCGGACGCAGTGGCGATGCTAGAAGCGCGCTATCAGACGCGACGCGGGAAACAAGCCCTAGAGAAGGAACGGGGCGCTATCTCTCGGGTACCAGCAAGGGTTAAAGAATTGGTGAAAAAGGCCGCCATCGGTGCCGATAGTGAAGCGGAGAGAAAGGTGACCCGCGCATTGCAGGAGCGCGATAAAAAGGTGCAGGTTAACCACCAAATCGGTCCGTACCTGTGGGACATTGTGGTGGGTAAGGTGGCGGTAGAGATTGATGGTTACGACTACCACAAGGCTGAAGACCTAGGTACCTTCATTAAAGACCGATGGAAGGGAAATAACGCTGCGGTGAAAGGCTATACGGTGTTGCGGTACTCGGGGAGCTGCGTGAAGCACCACTTAGTTGATGTAGTGCAGCAAATAATCGAAGCAGACGAGGGCCGCACCAACTTCACGTCGCACGTTCACAAGCCCGCGTGGCAGTGGCATTGGATTCTCGCCGGATTTGAGTCCGAACCAATCTACGGCTAGATACCACCGAACACAGTTCTATTTCTGCGTGACCTCTGGCAACCTCGAAGAGGTCGTGGGATAGGACGGCTGGGCGCCGGCGCTGGTGGCGGCGAAGGCACCGACGCGGGCGGCGAAGGTGGCGGCATCGACAAGCGTGGCGCCTTCAAGGAGCTTGGTGCAAAAAGCACCGGCAAAGGCATCGCCGGCGCCGGTGGTATCGACTGCGGTGATCTGTGGGGTGGGGATGCCCGTGTTGGAATCGGGCGTTGCTACGTAGGCGCCTTCGGCCCCGAGGGTCAGCACCACCGATTTAAAGCCGGCGGAGACGAGGCGGTGAGCGAGCTCGCGCGGGGTGCCGGTGGAAGAAAGGCCCAGTTGCTCAAGGATGAGGCCAGCCTCGTGCTCGTTGGCCATGAGGGGATCGGCCTGCAGGAGGGCGTCGCGGTCCACCTCGATGACTGGGGCGAGGTTGACGACCACGCGTCCTTGGGCGGCATCGACTGCGGCTTTGAAACCGGAGGCGGGGATTTCGCCCTGGAGCAGGACCACGTCCGCATCGGCGATGGTGGATTGGCGGGCGGTGACGAAGGGGGCATCGACAAGAGCGTTGGCGCCGGGGAAGATGACGATGGTGTTTTCCCCATCGGCGGAGACCGTGATGACCGCCAAGCCGGTAGTGGTATCGGACTGTTCCACCGCGCTGAGATCGATGCCGGAGCTGTGCATGTAGTGCATGGCGGGCTCGGCGTAGGGATCGGAACCGACCGCGCCGACGAAAGCTACATTGGCGCCCAATTGCGCAGCGGCGACCGCTTGGTTCGCGCCCTTGCCGCCAGCGAGGATCTCGCCGCCGGAGCCCAGCAGCGTTTCGCCGGGGTGCGGGTGGCGTTCGGCATGGACAATAAGGTCAGCATTAATCGAGCCGACGACGGTGAGTTTGCTCATTGGAAATCCTCCTATGAATCGGATTCTACGGTGAATGCAGTGGACATGCGGGGGATATATCGCGTATCGATTATCGATCCTTGAGGCGGGCGCTTATTTTTGATGGCCGCGATGAGTTCTGCGGTGGCTATCTTGCCCATGTGGTCGACGTTTTGGTCCACTACGGATATGGGCGCCGGCTGGAAGCGCAGGTAAATGAAGTCATCGAAACCGACGAGTGCGACTTCCTCTCCAATGGCCTTGCCGGAATTATGACAGGCTTCTAATGCGCCTGCAGTCATCATCGAGTCAGCGGCAACGATGGCCGTGACCCCTGCATTAAGTAGTTCGATCGCGCCCTTATATCCCTCGCGGTGCCGGAAGCTGCCGTGGTGAATGTGGATATCAAGGTCGCGGGCTGCTTCTGCGAATACAGAGAGGCGCTGCCTGCCGGTAGAGGTTTCTTGGGGGCCGGAAAGATAGCCAATCGAGGTATGGCCTTTGTCCTTGAGCTGCGCAATTGCCTTATGCATTCCCGGACCAGGATCAGAAATCACGGCGGGAAATTCTCCCAGTGTTCGGTCAATCAATAGCAACGGCCGATGGGAATGGGCCTGGCGGATGGCGTCTTCTGTGCCATCGAAGGGAACAGTAATTATTCCATCAACCTGCCGCTGCGTGAGGGCATCGAGGGCGCGTTCCAAACGCGCAGGATCCTCGCCGCAGCTGGTAATCATGGTGGCGACACCGTGAGCATTAGCTTCTTGTTCAATTGCGGCGGCCATGGCGGCGAAATACGAGTTATCCAGGCTTGGTATGACGAGGCCGATGGCGTTGGACCGTGCGTTGCGCAGCGCGCGTGCCTGGGCATTTGGGCGGTAATTGAGCTGTTCGGCTGCTTGTTTTACGCGCCTGCGGGTGGCTGCGGAAATAGCTGGATTTCCTGCCAGCGCGCGCGAGGCGGTGGAAATGGACACCCCAGCTGCGGCGGCTACGTGCTTGAGGGTGGTTGCGGCCAATTCGGCTCCTAGGGTTAGAGCAGCTTCGATGGGTCGTGCAATCGATTGCACACTTGTGTCTCAATCTACGGTTCAGTACCTGTGTCTGTCAAGGGCTCGCGCCGGTCTAAGCTAATGTGCATGGAAGATTCCCCGCGCGATCCGCTCCTTGTTTTGGGCTCTCGTGTTACCCACGGTCATCCGGGCGCCATGCTGCGGTCTCGTTTGGATAAGACGCTTGAGCTCTATTCTGGGCAGACAGTTATCGTCTCTGGCTGCGGGGAAGCGGGCGCGATGGCTGAGTACCTCATCAAGCGAGGCGTTGATCCTGGGAATGTGCTTGTGGAACCGGCTGCTACCAGTACAAATGAAAATTTAGAAAACGCACATAGCCTTGCACCAGATGCCGTATTGCAGGTGGTCACCAACGATTTCCATGCCCTGCGCACCACATTGTGGGCCTGGCATTTGGGCATTGCGATTAATGTTCACCCCGCGCGCACGCCGTGGCTGTCGATGCCGCGCAATTACCTACGCGAGGTTGCGGCGACCCCGCATTCCGCAGCGCGAATCCTGTGGCGGCGACTGCGGAGGTAACCGAGGCTACACTGCCTTGAGCGCCTTGCTGATCCCGCTTTGCAAGGTAGGCCGCGATTGCTTCATGGGGTGCGCAATGGCGCGCAGCCCCATATACGCAATCTGATCGGCGGCGCGATTGAGCGGATCCCCGGCATGACCGAGCACACGGCGAATATCCACTTCGCAGGTGCCTTCTAGATCGCCCCAGGCCTGTTGGAATCGGGAGCGCGCACTAGACGAGACACCGCGCCACCTGCGTCCCGGCCGTGCCGCCTTCGAGCCTTTCTTGTGCACAATGTGGTTGACAGCATCCAATGCCGCAACAGAATCGGATTCGATCACGGCCTTCGTCGCACCTACCTTGAGCAGGTACTTTAAGGCGAGCGTGAGCGCTTCTAACTCCAGTTCATCCGTGCTAGCTTTCGTCTCGCGGGTGTGCAGGCGGTAGTCACCGTTTCCCGCCACGAAACACATCGACCCCTTGAATACGGTATCGGAGGAAGCATCGGTAGCGATGCGCACCACCGCGCCCGTCGGCCAGGATGTCGTATGCGAGAAATTCGGCCACCATTTCGCCTCTGGCGTTTCGACCTTGTTTGCTTCCTTCTTCTTCGGGGCCTCGCCCAGCTTGCGGGCCTTCCGCGCGGTCAAGCCAGCTTGTTTGCGGCGTGCGGAGCTCGCGCTTGCCGATGCCCGATTCTCCCCCGCAAAGCTCCCCGTCACCGTATAGCCGCGCTTCTCGAGTGCCGATCGCAGCGCATTTTGCCTGCGACCAGTGACAATCCAGGTACGTCCATCGATTCCGCGCAGGGCGCGCTGTAGCTCGCTAACTGCAACTTTGACGATATCGCCCTTTTTGATCTGGCCTTTGCGTACAAAGCGTGCCTGCGGAGTGTTGACCGCGATGACCCAGCCCTCGATGGTTCCGTCCTCCGCTGAGTCCCAGCGTTCGTCCCACAGGGCGATCGCCACATGGACCGGCGCAGACACCATGTCCTTGGTGATTTTGCGGGTGCCGTAGGTACGCGATTGCGTGCCGGTGAGTGCTGAGAGCTCGAGGGGTTCCATTGGTTCTAGTAAATCACGCCCCATTCCAGCGGTGAGCTGCACGCGCCTGATGTGGACTCGATTCGTGACTGTTCGCGATAGTTTTAGGACTCGTTGCGGCCCCTCCCGCAACAGTGCAACAAAGAGCTGTCCACTGGGCTGCTCAAAGGGCTCTTCAGGATGCCTTGCATAAGCTGCTTCAAGAAGCTCTGCAACCGGCTGCTCAAAGGCCTCTTCCGGAAGCGTGGCAACGGGCACTGAGAAAGCCGTTTCAGGATGCTCCGAAAGTGCAGGGTCCCATGCAATATTTGAAGAGAATTTGCGATATTTGAGGAGCGAGTTTGCTCAGTTATTGCAGTGGAGGTTGACCATAGGAGGCTGACCTTCCAACCCTGACCAAAGCGACCGACTACCTATCCTTCGCAAAAGGTACTAGTCGCCCGTTCCGTGGGATTAGACCCGTTCAATGCGGATGCCCAGCGGGGAGCTCAGAATATGACCATTTGGAGCATCACGCTCAGCAGTTTCTCTAGGAAGCAGCGAAGATAAAGAGCATGTTAAATCATGAGTTAATTAATCTTCGCTATGCAGGTTCAACTAGTCCTTACTATCCCGCGCTGTACACGGGAGAATTAAAGCGAGTCGCTCCATGGATTGCAGTGAAAACAACGACGTGGGAAAGCTGGCCATGGCATAAGCAACAGCTTGCCCTTACTTTAGCGGCCGGCTTAAGTGCGCACCGCGCGTCATTGGTGGCTAAGTCAGCTGCGCGTATTTGGGGAATTTGGGTGATTCCCCGGAGAAAAGAGCTCGTTGAGCTCGCTTCACCTTCAGGAAGCATTCCACCGCACACGCAGTGGCCGCGAAAGTATTACCGAATGTCACGTATAGGGGAGACGTCGGTGGAAAAGTCCGGGGTTCGGGTGACTAATCCGGCACGAACGTGCTTGGATATCGCTAGGCTACATGGGTTTGCGCAGGGGCTTGTAGCGGTCGATTCCGCATTGCGTGCGGGCCTGGTTTCGCTAGAAGATCTGAAGGAAACTCGGGCAGCAATGGCTCGGATGAAGGGGCCTATCCCCATGAGAATGGTGGTGGAGCATGCGTATGCCGGTTCTGAATCACCGTACGAGTCGCTGTTGCGGGCGTTGATTATTGAAAGGATTCCCACGGCCACTGTGTACCCACAGTTTCGCGTATTGGGAAAGTACCGGGCTGACTTATGTATCGATGGGTGGCTCATTGTCGAGGTCGACGGGGATACCAAGTACGACGGTACTTATGGGAAAGCACCGGAAACAGTGGTCAAGGAACAGATGCGCAGGCAACGAGAAATCGAAAATCAGCAATTTACCGTATTGAGATTCGGGCCAAAAGAGCTGGTCAATGAGCGGAATAGGGTAGTGGAGACAATAGTTGAATATCTGGGGCGAAAGGCGGGAAAAGTAGCGTAGATCACCCCCGAAGCACCCCTAGCTATAGACGTTGTTGAACAACCTCCGTAATAACAATTATGATGATGCGAATCACATTTAAGAGAGACCGGCGTCACGAAAGGTGAAACTAGTGAGTGCTGAAAAACAAGCTTCCGCCTCGGCACAGGCGGATGCGCAGGCGGATGCGAAAACCCCGCCCAAGGGCATTGGCGCCATGGCGGGCGCCATGTTCCTCATGGCTACCTCGGCCATTGGCCCGGGCTTTTTGACCCAGACTTCGGTCTTTACCGTCCAGATGGGCGCTTCTTTTGCCTTCGCAATCGCGCTGTCCATCTTGGTGGACATTGCCATCCAGCTTAATGTGTGGCGCGTGCTCTGCGTGACGGGAATGCGCGCCAATACCTTGGGCAATACAGTCCTGCCCGGATTGGGCTGGGTGCTCGCAGGCTTCGTCTTTTTCGGCGGGGCGATTTTTAATATCGGTAATATCGCCGGCGCAGGCTTGGGCCTGAACGCGATGCTGGGCATCGATGCCCGCATCGGTGGCGTCATTGCAGCGGCGATTGCGGTGTTCATCTTCCTCTCCCGCCGCGCTGGAATGGCGCTGGACCGCCTCGTGGCCGCCTTGGGCGCGGTAATGATCCTGCTTATGTTGTATGTGGCCATCGTCAGCCAGCCGCCGGTAGGGGAGGCGCTTAAGAATACCGTCGCGCCGGGTGAAATTGATTTCTTTGTCATCACCACCATCATCGGCGGCACCGTCGGCGGCTATATCACTTTTGCCGGCGCGCACCGGTTGATCGATGCGGGCTTATCTGGCGTTGAAAACGTCAAGAACATTACGCGGACTTCCGTCAGTGGCATCATCGTCACCGGTATTATGCGCATGCTGCTCTTCTTGGCGGTATTGGGCGTGGTAGCTACCGGCGTCACGCTAAAAGAAAATAATACTGCCGCCGATGCCTTCTACCACGCAGCTGGTGAATTCGGCCTCCGCGCATTCGGCATGGTGCTCTTTGCCGCAGGCCTTTCTTCCGTCATCGGTGCCGCTTATACCTCGGTATCCTTCGTGACCACCCAGGAAACTTCGTCCCGGACCCGCAATATCTTCACCGTCATCTTCATTACGGTTTGTACGATCATTTTTGTACTAATCAACTCCGCGCCGCAAAAGCTCTTGATCTTCGCCGGTGCGATTAACGGGCTCATCCTTCCCATCGGCTTCGCGCTGGTGATGTGGGTGGCCTGGCGCCGCAAGGACCTGCTGCAAGGTTATAAGTACCCAAAGTGGCTGCTTATCCTTGGCAGCCTGGTCTGGTTGCTCACCATCTTCATCGGTCTCCGAGCAGTCTCAGGAATCACGGCGATATGGGCATAATGCATACGCCAGAAGAGGTGCGCGAGTTTGCGCGCACCCACGAGATGACCACCACCGCCGGGCACGCGCGAGGCTACATGCAGGCCAACCTGCTCTCGCTGCCCAGCGCATACGCCTTCGACTTCCTGCTTTTCGCCCAGCGCAACCCCAAGCCGTGCCCCATCGTCGGCGTGCTTGAGGCAGGCCAGTACACCTCGGATCTGCTACCTGGCGGCGATATCCGCACCGATATCCCGGCCTATCGCATCTTTGAGCATGGTGAGCACACGGCCACGCTTGCCGATGCCACCTCCCATTACACCCCTGACATGGTCAGCTTCCTTATCGGCTGCTCGTTTACCTTTGAAACAGCGCTGGTGGATGCGGGCATAGAGATCGCGCATATCAAACAGCAACGCAATGTGCCGATGTACCGGACGAATATTCCTACTACTCCTGCGGGCGTATTTTCCGGACCGATGGTGGTATCGATGCGCCCGATTCCGGCATCGCAGGTCTCCGATGCGGTGCGCATTACCTCCCGCTATCCATCCGTGCATGGCGCGCCGGTGCACGTGGGGGACCCAGCGGCTATCGGCATTGCGGATTTAGCGCACCCAGACTTTGGTGATGCGGTGGATATTCCAGAAGGCTGCTTGCCCGTCTTTTGGGCGTGTGGGGTCACCCCGCAAGCCATCGTGATGGAATCAAAGCCGGAGCTGGCCATTTCCCATGCGCCGGGCAAGATGCTGGTGACCAATGCCCGCGATGCGGAGTACCTCATCCCTTAGGCATTGTCCCCGCTACTTTCTTAGTCCGTGAAGGACAAGATGGTATCGCAGGTTTCTAAGAGGCTATCGCGCAAGCGCGTGGTGGCCTCTTCGCGTTTTCCCTCCGCGATGAGCGTGGCCACATCAACGTTGCCTTGAATGTGCTCGGCGTGCAGCTGCGGGTAGCGGGGAATGACCAATAAGAAGGTAAGCCGCATGCGCGCGAGCAGGTTGCTCATCTGCTCATCCAAGGTGGGAGAATCAAGTCCTGCTACCAGTGCTTGGTGGAAGCGCTGGTTAATGGAGGAGACTTCCTGGTGTTTATCGCGCCTTGCGCATTCGAAGGCGGAGGATGCGAGGGAGATGAGCGAGGGGGCATCGGCAAACGCGCCCCACCGCGCGGCAGCCGGCTCGATGGCGGCGCGGGCGGCGAATAAATCGCGGATATAGGCGGCATCCGGGGTGGCGATGAAGACGCCGCGGTGGGGGATGCGTTCAACCAGGCGCTCGGCTGCGAGCGTGGTGAAGGCCTCGCGGAGGGTATTGCGGGAGCAACCGAATTGCTCGGCCACCTTTACCTCGCTGAGCTGCTCGCCGGGTTGAAAATTGCCGGCCGATATCTCTTGGCGCAAAGCGGTGGCGACGGACTGGGAAAGCATGCCCCTCACCTTACTGAATGGGTGAGGCGTCAACGGCCATTCCGTATGACTTAAAGATCTAAAAGTTCTAAAGAGGCGGCGAAGTTCTAAAAGATCTAAATGGAAGGTCTGGCATAGTGATTCCAGATAAGAATCCTTTTCGCCCCAGTTTTGGCGCGTCGCCGGTGCAGCTGGCTGGGCGCAAATTTGAAATCAGCTCGTTTAACTATGGGCTCGTGGGTGGTGTGGGCAGCATGCAGCGCGCCTTGCTGGTCAGCGGTACTCGCGGGGTGGGCAAAACCGTGCTGCTCAATGAGTTCGAAGAATCCGCGCGCCGCCTAGGGTGGGTTGTTATCCGCGCCTATGCGGATGCCCAGATGGTAGCGCAGCTGCGTGATTCCACGATTCCGGAAGCCATCGAGGAGCTGGACTATACGGTGAATCCGGGCCGCAAGATCACGGGATTCTCTGTGGCGGGCGTGGGATCTGTGACGACACAATTGCCCCACAACCAGGCCCAGCCCAGCTTGGTCTCGCGGCTGCGTAGCCTCTTGAAGGCCGCGCGTGCGCATGATGCTGGAGTCTTGTTGACTGTCGATGAGGTGCAAGCGGCTTCCGTGGGCGAGCTTGCGCAGCTTGCCACCGCCATCCAGGATCTCATTCGGGACGAGTACGATATCGCCTTCGCCGCCGCGGGATTGACCTTCGGGGTAGAAGAACTATTGGACCACGAGGGCACTACCTCTTAGCGCCGCGCTCAAAGGCTGGATTTGGGGCTGCTTGATGATGCCACCGTAGCTGAGACCCTGCATAGCACCGCCACCGTGGCTGGGCGCGGTTTCAGCGAGCGCGCTTTGGAAGAGGCGACCGCATTGGTGCAGGGGTATCCGTACCTAATGCAGTTGGTCGGCGCTTTGGCGTGGACCCATGCGGTACTCGATGGCGCGCGAGATTCCAGCGCATATGGGCAACCAGGTGCACAAGATTGCGTTGAAGAATGTTCCTGACGCCCAGCGCGCTTTTCTCAACGCCATGGCGGAGCTGGAAGCCGAACACGGACCTGATATTCCCACCGGTGCCATCGCGGCGCACCTGGGCAAGACTCCCAATGCCATTTCCATGGCCCGCAAGCTGCTTTTAGAACGCGATCTCATCGCCAGCCACCGCTATGGAACCGTGCGCTTTCTCTTGCCCTACCTGGGCGAGTATCTGCGCGGCCAAGCACCCAGGTAGGCAGCACGCGCTAGTCGATGGTCGCAATCACCGTCGCGGAATCCAGGCGGTCGCCCTCCTTAGCGAGGATCTTGATGGTGCCGCCGCGCGGGGCCTTGATGGCAGATTCCATCTTCATGGCCTCGACCGTGGCGATGGAATCGCCCTCGGAGACGCTATCGCCATCGGATACATTCCAGGCCACGAGGTTGGCCTCGAAGGGGGAGGTGACCGCGTTATCGTCGGTGGACTGCGCCCCGGCCGTCGAGGGAGCGGTGGCACCAGAACCGTCCGCGCCGCCCGCACCAGCGCCGGCACCGGCACCGGCGCCTGCGAGGAAGTCCATGGGCACGCCGATATTGACGAGCTTGCCATCGATTTCCACCGCGACCGTCCGGCGCTTGGTGTAGATGGCCTCGACCTTGTCTACCTGGTTGGCGGCAGAGGGACGGTAGTTGTGGTCGAGCCAGTCAGTAAAGACGCCGATTTCGCTGGCGCCGGCATCGGCCTCAGCGGAAGACGCAGTGCCAATAAGTGCTGGCTCGTCCATCATGTCGCGGTGGAAGGGCAGCACGGTGCGCACGCCGGAGACGTCGAATTCGCGCAGCGCCTGGCGCGAGCGGGCGAGGGCTACCTCGCGCGTGGGGCCCCACACGATGAGCTTGGCAATGAGCGAGTCATAGTACGGCGGGATAATGGATCCCGAGCGGACAGCCGAATCGACGCGAATGCCGGGGCCAGTGGGCGGCTCGAAGGAGACGATGGTGCCGGGGCAGGGGGCAAAACCGTTGAGGATGTCTTCGGCATTGATGCGGAACTCAAAGGCGTGGCCGGTGGAATCCGGATCCTCAGAGATAGACAGGGGCTCGCCCGCGGCGATGCGGAATTGCTCGGCGATGATATCGGTGCCGGTCACGACCTCGGTTACGGGGTGTTCGACTTGGACGCGGGTATTGACCTCCAAAAAGGAGATGGTGCCGTCCTCGGAAACGATGTATTCCACGGTGCCGGCGCCGGTATAGCCCACGTGGGAACAAATGGAGCGCGCGCCTTCGATGATGCCGGTGCGCTGGGCATCGGAAAGCGCGGGCGCAGGGGCCTCCTCGATGAGCTTTTGGAAGCGGCGCTGGGTGGAGCAATCGCGGGTGCCCAGCACGCGGACGTTGCCATGGGTATCCGCCAAGACCTGCGCCTCCACGTGGCGCGGGTGGGTCAGGAACTTCTCCACGTAGCACTCGGCGCGGCCGAAGGCCTCCATGGCCTCGCGCCCGGCGGAGTTAAACGCGCCCTCGATCTCATCCATGGAGTCCACGACCTTAAGGCCGCGCCCGCCGCCGCCATAAGCGGCCTTGATGGCAATGGGTAGGCCATGCTCCTCGGCAAAAGCGCGGGCCTCCTGCCAATCATCGATGGGATCTGAGGTGCCCGGAGCCAGGGGCGCACCGACCTCTTCAGCCACGCGGCGCGCGGCAATCTTATCGCCCAACAGCTCGATGGACTCCGGGGATGGGCCGATCCACACCATGCCGGCATCGGTGACGGTGCGGGCGAAGTCGGCGTTTTCGGAGAGGAAACCGTAGCCCGGGTGGATGGCATCGGCGCCAGCGCGCACGGCGATATCCAGCAGCGCCGGGATATTCATGTAAGTATCGGCGGCGGTATTGCCGGGCAGCGCATAGGCTTCATCGGCAACCTGGGTGTGCAGGGCACCGGCATCGGCCTCGGAATAAATGGCGACGGACTTAATGCCCAAGTCGCGGGCCACGCGGGCAATGCGCACGGCGATTTCGCCGCGGTTAGCAATGAGGACGGTTTTAATCTGCATTTTCTTCTCCAGTATTTAAAGCTTGAGGTGTCACGAGGCGGAAGGTCACGCGCGCGCCGGGCGGGAGCTGCGCGGCGATGTCGATATCTTCTTCCAAGACGGTGGCGATGACGGGATAGCCGCCGGTGACGGCATGGTCGCGCAGGAAGACCACCGGCTTGCCATTCGGCGGGATCTGGATGGAGCCGGCCACCATTCCCTCGGAGGGCAACTCGCCGTCTTTCACGCGTTGCACGGTGATGTCCCCATCTGCGGAGGCTTCAGAAGCCTCCGCGCCGTCTTTCGCCCCGGAAAGCCTGAGGCCAACGCGGTTGGAATCAGAGGAAACGACCCATTCGGTATCCAGGAAGGTAGAGATATTATCGCCAAACCAGTCATCGCGCGGACCCAGCACGCAGCGCAGCGTCGCGCGCGTTTTGCCAGTGGAATCGGCGGATACGCGCAGAGGATTGACCAATTGCGCATCCGTCATGCCGGTCGAGCGCGGCAGCACGCCGATGACATCGCCAGTGGTGACGGGATCGGGGCCGAGGCCAGAAAGCACGTCGGTGGAAGAGGACCCCAGTTCGGATTCGGCAATGATGCCGCCGCGAATGGCAACGTAGTTGCGCATGCCTACCGTTGCGGCACCGACCGTCACGGTCTGGCCAGCGGTAACGAGCACCGGGCGGGCGAGGTGCACGGGCATCTCCCCCAGGCGGACGCGGGCGGTGGCGCCGGTAACGCAGATGACGGTATCGGTCAGCGCGCGCAGCTTAATGCCGCCGATATTTTCTAGCACCGTCGCACCCCGCGGATTGCCCACGGCGACATTCGCGGTTGCCGCGGCGGCGTGATCGGCGGCACCGGAGGGTGTTACGCCAAGGTCGCCTACGCCGGGGCGGCCAAGGTCTTGAAAAAGCGTGAGCAGGCCGGCATCGAGGACCTCCATGCGGGGCAGACGGGCCGGCGAGCGCTTGGATTCCGCGCTGCGATCCACCAAGTCCGGTAGCTCGTCCACCGCGCGGTAGCGCACGCGGTCACCGGGCTGCACCAATGCGGGTGGGTTAGCGTGCGAATCCCACATCGGGGTATTGGTGGTGCCGAGCAACTGCCAGCCACCTGGTGAAACGCGCGGGTAGACCGCAGAGAACTCGCCCGCGATGCCCACGGCGCCAGCCGGAACGGCCGTGCGCGGATCGGAGCGGCGGGACACGGCCTTGGCCTGGGCAGGATCGGAGGGCGCGCAGTAGGTAAAGCCGGGAGCAAAGCCGCCAAAGGCGGCAGTCCACTCGGTAGAGGTATGCCAGTCAATTAAGGCCTCGCGCGACATGCCGAGGAGCTCGGCGGCGGCGTCGACATCTTCGCCATCGTAAAGCACGTCGATGTCTACCGTGCGCGCCTCTTTTGCGGTAGCGGCGGCAGGGGAGAAGTCCGTCAGGAACTCTGCGGCCGCGCGCGCGGAATTAGGCGCCTCAAAGGTAATGAGCAATGTGGTGGCAGCGGCAATGCAATCCACCTGGTTCTTGAGCGGTTTAGCAGACAGCGCAGCATGCCACGCCATGACCTGCTCGAGCCCGTCTAAATCAACGAGCAGGGCGCGGGTGCCAACGAAGTGAATATGCGGCATTAGATAAAGCTCCGAATGTCGATTCCTTCCGCGCTGAGGCGCTCGACCACACCGCGCAGCAATTTCACGGATCCCGGTGAATCACCGTGGGTGCACACGGATTGGGCATCGACATCGAGCGTCGTGCCGTCGATGGCGGTAATGGATCCGGTTTGGGCGACTTCTAGCACGCGCTTGACGACATCCCCTTCATCCCCCAATACCGCATTGTCCTGCTTGCGTGAGACCAGCGTGCCATCGGGGTTGTAATTGCGGTCCGCAAATGCCTCGCGGATGACGGTGAGGCCTTGCGATTCTGCAATATCGACCGCGCGGCCGCCCGGCAGCAGCATCACAGGTAGATCCCCGAAGGCCTTAATGCCCGCGATGACACCCTTGGCCTGTGCCTCGTCCTTGACGATGGTGTTGTACATCGCCCCATGCGGCTTCACGTAGGACACCCGTGTGCCATTGGCGCGCGCCAGCGCGTCAAGCGCACCAATTTGGTAGGTGATCTCGTCCGCGAGCTCCGCCGCGTTGTAGTCGATGAAGCGGCGGCCGAAGCCGGCCGGATCGTTATAGCCCACGTGTGCACCGACCGTTACTCCCGCACGCGCCGCGGCCTCAAGGGTCTGGGCAATGGAGTGCGGGTCACCGGCGTGGAAGCCGGTGGCGACATTGGCAGAAGAGACCATCTCCAGCATCGCGGCATCATCGGCTACCGGGTTGCCAGCGGTGGTTTCACCCAAGTCCGCGTTGAGATCAATGTGGAGCGAAGCCATTCAACACCGTCCTTAATTGTTGAACAATAAGTGTGAATCTTAGTGTAACCCGTGCCACTGCCATTTGTGAAGGCGGTTACGTTTTCGGGGGCGTGGTATCGGTGGAACAGCTCCTTGCTGGGCAGGCTGAGGCCAAGGCAGAAGACTAAGACTCCACGGCGGCTTGTGGCTCGACTTGGAGGACAGAGGCGATAACCTCTTCTGCTTCTTCACGAGAGCTGGCCGCGTGCAGTTGGGCGCGGAAATCTTCCTTCATGATGGCGCGGGCGAGGGTGGACAGTAGCTTCAAGTGCTGTTTCCCAGCGTCATCGGGCACGGCGATAAGGAAGGCTAAGCTCGTGGGTCCTTCTCCGGTGCCCCAGGTGATGCCACCTTCGGGAAGCCGGGCGAAGGCCAGCGTCGGTGTGGTAACCCCAGCGGAACGAGCGTGCGGGATGGCCACGCCGTGGCCCACGCCGGTGGAGTGTTGGGACTCGCGGTGAAGGGCGGCATCGGCAACCGCAGCGGCGTCGCTAATGCGGCCATCGGCTGCGGCGAGGGAAACGAGCGACTTGATGACGGCCTCGGAGTCATTACCGAGTGGCTCATCGAGGCTGATGGTAGAGGTACCGAGAAGCGGGAGCACTGTGGGCTCCTCCGTGTTCTCCTCTGTTTCCGGGGAGCGTTGGGTCAGGCGAATGAGCAGGAGCATGAGCGCGGCACACACGGCAACGCCGCAGAGCATGGACAGGAAGAACCAGGCCACCTGATCCACCGCGCCGAGAACGGCGACGATGGGGCCGCCGTGCATGACATGATCTCGGACGCCAAACGCGCCGGCCATGGCACCGGCGACGGCACCGCCCACCACGTTGGCCGGGATGACCTGCAGGGGGCGCGCCGCGGCCAGGGGAATGGCGCCTTCGATGATGCCGAAAAATCCCATAAATAGTGCGGCGATACCGGAGTCCTTTTCCGCCTTATTGAACCAACCGCGGCGCAGGAGGGTAGCCACGCCCACGGCGAGCGGCGGGACCGCAATCGCGGCGGCGGTCATACCCATCGGGGCGGCATTTCCCGCGGCGATCATGCCGCCGCCAAACAGGAAGGCAGTCTTATTGAACGGCCCACCCATATCGAAAGCGATCATCGCGCCGATGATAAGACCCAGCACAATCGCCGATGAGCCTTCCAGCCCGCTGAGGTATTCGGTCATGGCCTCAAAGGCGGTGGCAATCGGTGCGCCGATGAAATAGATGAAGGCCAAGCCCACTATCAACGTGGTGAAAATCGGGATGACGATAATCGGCCAAATCGGCGCGATGAATTTGTGCACCGGAATCTTCTTGATCGCAAGTGCCACGTAGCCGGAGAGGATACCGGTGACGATACCGCCCAAGAATCCAGCGCCAGCCTCGGACCCGTACAGCGAACCGGTTGTGGCGATGAGCCCGGTAATAAGGCCCGGTGCCAACCCCGGCCTATCCGCGATGCCAACAGCAATGTAGCCCGACAAGACCGGCACCATCAGCGAAAATGCCAGGCCACCGAGCTCATTGAGCGTATTCCAGAAGCTATCTTCAGGAATCGACAGTCCTTCCGGCGTGGGCGTGCCACCCAATGACAGCGCCACGGCGATGAGCAATCCGCCGGTAACCACGAAGGGAATCATGTGGGAAACGCCGTTCATCAGCGCCTTGTACATGGTCTGCCCAATACCGCGCAGCCCAGCATCTTCCGCGGTGTCCTCTGCCTCGCTTGCCGATGTCCCCTTATCCTCCCCCTTCCACTCTGCTGCCTCCAAGGACTTGGTCAACAGCTGCTCGGGGTGCTTGATGGCCTCGTCCACGCCGGTGGCCACCAAGCGCTTGCCGTGGAATCGGTCCTTTGTGATGACGGTATCGGCACCGATGACAATGGCATCGGCTTGCTCAATGTCTTGTGCGCTGAAGTTGCCCTCCACGCCGATGGAACCGTGCGTTTCAATCTTGATGAGGTAGCCCAACTTCTCGGCGGCGGCCTCTAAGTTCTCGGCGGCCATATAGGTATGGGCGATACCCGTTGGGCAAGCCGTGATGGCGAGAATGAAAGGCGAAGAATCTGATGTGCTCATACTCTTATTAAAGGCACCCGGTTAAACGAGCACAAGAGAATTGGAAGGTTCTTTGCGCAGGGGCCGGCGTGCAAGGGCCCTATGCGCAACCTCCTCTATGCAGGGTCCGATGTACGGGAGCTAATGTGCAGGGTCCTATGCGCAACCTCCTGTGTGCAGTGTCCGATGTGCAACCTCCTCTGCATCAACTGAAGGCGCGATGCGATTTTTGAAGGGCGAGTTTGCTCAAACTGTGCAAAGGACCTATAGCATCGCGGAGATCGCACAAGCGCTGACCGGCGGTACCCTAGAAACAGAACTAGAACTAGAAACAGAACCGAAACCGCCCGCACTTGGGGAGCACGAATGAATCGTGCCCACTTGAAACGAAGAAAGCCGCATCGTGAGTACAGCATCGCCGGATAATATCCTGCTCTACCTGCCAGGAAAGCAGGAAGAGCAGATTCGGGAGATCTTTGCCGGTCTGGCCGAGCGCGGATTCCCCGTGCAGAACCAGCGCCCGCATATTACGGTGCCCTTCGCGCCGGAGATGGACCCCGACGTTGTAGAGCTTGCCGCGGAGCTTTTACCGGCGGTTATTCCGGCGACGTTTCGGCGCGTGGGAAATGTCATCTTCGGCACCAAGCGGAAACGAACCGTGGCGTGGTTATTAGAAACTAGCGATGAACTCGAAATGGCAGCGCGGAAGATTAGCGCCGCCAATCCTGAGGGGCGCGGTCCGCGCTGGACCCCGCACTTGACGATGGGCCTGCGCTTACCGCGCGAGGATGTGGGTGGCTATTTAACCGCGATGGATGAACTGACGTCCTCGCACTTCAAGGAACTTAACGCAGTAGAAGCTGCGTATTGGCGCCCGCGCACGCAAGAAAAGACGGTGCTAGCGGGAGGCTAGCCAGCGCGAAATCGATTTAACGTATTGCGTATATACATCTAATACTCGCGGGATTGAATTGGAGACGATTCCCAAGTCCACTTCAACGTAGTGGTGAGTAATGACATTGCGCAAAGCCAGACTCTTATAGAAATCTTGCTCTAGGTCGGCGGGTAAAACGCTCGCGCGAAGGAGATCTTCGAAACCGCGACGGCTACTAGAGTCCGCAACGTTTAAGGTCGTTGCCGCAATGTGTTGGTCAATATCCGTGGCAAGATCGATTCCTTGCTGCAGCATGAAAACACGGCATACATTTGTGAAAGATCAGAGCGCAGTTGTTTCGCATCTGAATCCCGGTATTTTTCAAGCTCGCCAAGTATGCGCCGGAGGGAGACAAGCCTTTTGCGGATAGTGTCAGATTGGAAATCCCGTGGACTCATGACATTAAGCTCCTGAGCTCGAACTCGCGACGGTACGCCGTATTGATGTACTCCCGTGCCGCCATCATTTGCAGCGTTCCATACTTGGAATTGGACGGATCGACCAAGAGCTCGCACTTTTGCAGAGCTTCATGTTGCGCCACCGTGTCTGCGGTATCCAGGCACATGAGATCGATGCCGTCGCCATAGCGGGCGTAAAACGCCGTGGCAACGTCGAGCACGTTGGGACGCTCAGCTTTTGCGCGCGAGAAATCGACCGAATAGGCAAGGTCAACATCATTAGCATTGGTGGCATCTACGTGCGCGCTGCCAAAAAGAACCAGCAGGTCAATGCCGGTATCCAAGCAGAATGACTCCAAGGAGCCGTCATCGGCCTCAGCGCGCAACCGCGCGGCAAGCTGTGCTGGAGTGCTCATAACGATCACCTTACCAACGACGTCAGCAGGCAGAGACGCGCAGAATTGCGGTGTGCTTAAAGCAGTGCCTGAATTTCGCGGGCGACGCGCAAGACGGTGAGATCCTGGCCCGGCTTGCCGATGACCTGCACCGCATCACCCACTCCCGTGGTGTCCCTCGTGCGCAGTGGGATAGTGATCGCCGGCCAACCCAACACATTGAAAGGCTCGGTCCAGCGGCGCAGGCTGGCGGCGGAGTCGGCAGTATTTTCTGCAGTGATGTCGTCCCATTTGATGGGGCCGGCGTCGAGGGTGGGGGTGAGGATGATGGGGGAGGCATCGAAAAGCGCCAGTGCTTTCGTACGCAGTTCTTCTACCTGCTGCGCTGCAGCGTCGTAGTCGGCCTGAGAAATATCCTGCCCGCCGAGGACGCGCTCCAAGATGACATCCTGGTACTTATCCCACTGGTCAAGGTAGGGCTGGTGGACGTCATAAGCCTCCTTGAGGCGCATCGACGCGTAGAGCTTCGCGGTGGTAGCGAGGGTGGATTCGAGCTGGGAGTAATCGAGGCGCTCCACGGCTGCGAACGTGGAATCCTGCAGCACAGACAGCAGACCAGCGAAGCGCTCACCTTTGGTTTGCAACGCAGAGACATCGATGGTGGATACAGTCTTGGCCGGAGTGGGTGCCTCATCCACCGTGGCTAGCAGGGCCTGCTCGATGAGCTCGATGGAGCTGGTGAAAAATCCTATGCAATCGAAGCTCGGCGCGAAGGGGAAGACGCCATCGAGCGGGATTATACCGGTGGTGGGCTTAAAACCCAGGACGCCCTGGCTGGCGGCCGGGACGCGCACGGAACCGGCGCTATCGGAACCCACCGTGAGATCTAGCGCCTCGCACGCAACCAGCGCCGCCGACCCAGAGCTGGATCCGCCGCCGCAGACCTGTGGATCGCGAGGATTGATCACGCGCCCATACGCGGAGGCGTCACCCAAGATGCCATAGGAAAACTCCTGGAGGTTGGCCTTGGCAACGGGAATCGCGCCGGCATCCATTAGCCGTTGTGCCACCGTGGCATTCTTGGTCGGAGCCGGTCCCATATCCACGTTGGTGCCACAGGTCGTTGGCACCCCGACGATATCCATGATGTCTTTAAAAGCAACAGGCAATCCGCGCAGCGTAAGTGCAGTATCTACGGCATCCTCATCAAAAGGAATGGTGGAAATCACCGCGTTAAAATCTTGCTGTGCCTGGGTCAGGCGGTCAGAAATTGAAGGCATGGTGGGGCGAATTCCTTTCCACGACGGTTTATACCGATCACGGGGTGGGTTACTGCTTTTCAGGGTACAACTGGTGAGCTCGGAGGAATTGAAGCTGCGCCGCACGATGAGACCGTGGCAGTCTTCACCGACCAAAAGTAGGCTCGAGACATGACGCAAAAAATTATTCTGGACTGCGATCCCGGCCACGATGATGCGGTGGCTTTGCTCCTGGCCATGGGGAACCCGGACATTGATTTGCTGGGCATTACCACCGTCGGCGGCAATCAGACCTTGGACAAAGTCGCCCGCAATGCGCTGGTGGTCAAGGAGATCGCCGGCCACCCAGAGATTCCGGTCTACGCCGGCTGCGTTCGCCCGCTCGTGCGCCCCGTGGAAGTCGCCGAGGCCATCCACGGCTCCACCGGCATGGATGTCAATGGCGTCGAGCTTTCGGACCCAAGCACCGCGCTTGCCGATGCCCACGCCATCGACTTCATCATCGACACCATTATGGCCCATGAACCCGGCACCATTACCTTGGTTCCAACGGGTCCGTTGACCAATATCGCTATGGCCGCGCGCAAAGAACCGCGCATCGTAGAGCGTGTCAAAGAGGTTGTGCTTATGGGCGGCGGCTACCACGAAGGCAATTGGTCCCCAGTCGCCGAATTCAATATCAAGATCGATCCTGAAGCAGCACATATCGTCTTCGAAGAGCCGTGGCCAGTCACGATGGTGGGGCTAGATCTGACCCACCAGGCACTGGCCACCGCCGAGGTCGAAGCCGAAATTAAGGCGTTGAATACGCCCGTCTCAGACTTTGTTGTCGGCCTCTTCGGCTTCTTCCGTGAGGCGTATCAGCAAAACCAAGGATTTACGGATCCTCCGGTTCACGATCCGTGCACGGTGGCTTACCTCATCGATCCGAGCATCGTGCGAACACGCAAGGCACCCGTGCATGTCGAGCTCGCCGGCGTACTTACCACCGGCATGACCGTGACTGACCTGCGGGAACCCGCTGATGACAGCTGCCATACCCAGGTCGCTACCAAGCTGGACCATGCGGGCTTCTGGAAATTGGTAACCGAGGCCCTCAAAAATCTTGCTTAGCTCTCTGTGCGCTTGGCCCAACGTAAGCTGCTTCAGTGTGGTCAATCGAACTGGGGGACTGGTGGAGAAGATGGGCATTGCTTTATAAACACCGATACAGGGAGGCTGCGTTTGATGGCGAAGAAAATGAAGGAGTACTACTTCTCACTTTAAAAAGCCGGTTATGGGGTCAAGGATCTTTGTAGACTTCTTCGGAATTGAGAAGTCCTCGCAAATTTTGGGAAAGAGGCTGCTCCTCGTCAAGATCCACATCCGCAAATTCACAGTTCGGGTCTTGTGACTCTAAGCGGATAAACTGAACAGGAAAACCCAACTCGAGGAGCCGCCATGGACCAGAACAAATTCCGTCATGTCGTCGTCATGGGAGTCTCTGGCTCGGGCAAGACAACGGTGGGGCAGGCCCTGTCTCCGTTGGTGGGGCTAGAGTACCGCGACGGCGATGATATGCATCCGCAGGCAAATATCGACAAGATGGCCGCAGGAACGCCGCTGAATGATGAGGACCGGGAGCCGTGGCTAAAACAGATTGGTCAATGGCTGGCGGATAGGCCAGAAGGCGCGATGGTGGGGTGCAGTGCACTGAAGCGAAAATACCGGGACCTGATTCGTGAGTACTGCCCAGGCGTGGCATTTGTGCACGTACACGGGGACTTTGATGTGTTGTATAAGCGGATGCAACACCGGCCGGGACACTTCATGCCAGCGTCGTTGTTGCAGTCGCAGTTCGACACCTTGGAGCCGCTGGAAGAGGACGAAACTGGCCGCGTCTTCGATGTGACGCGGCCAGCGGAAGATATTGCAGAAGACGCTGCTGCTTGGATAAAGACCGGCGCTTAAAAGACTGCAGCCGCGCCGTAGAGGACTAGGACGAGTGCGAAGCCGATGACGGAGATAAGCATCTGGTTGACGGTCCATGTCTTCAGAGTTGTCACGGTATCCATGCCCATTAGGCGGCCGACGAGCCAGAAGCCGGAATCGTTGACGTGGGAGCCAAAGACAGAACCGGCTGCGGTGGCCACAACGATGAGCGCGAGTTGGAGTTCGTTGAAACCGCCAGCTTCCACGGCGGGGACCATCAGGGCAGCAGCAGTGGTGAGTGCGACGGTGGCTGAACCTTGTGCCAGGCGGAGGGCTACGGCGATGAGGTAGCAGGCCAGGATGACGGGGATGCCGAGGCCGGAGAGGGAATCGGCAAGCGCATCGCCAATACCTGAGGTGCGAAGCACGCCGCCGAACATGCCGCCCGCGCCGGTGATGAGCACGACGGAACAGATAGGTCCAAGCGAGGAGTCAACGAGCTTTTCCAGCGCCGTCTTTTCCACGCCGCGGCGCAGGCCGAGGACTACCAGCGCGATAAGAACCGTAATCAGCAGTGCGATTGGAGTTTGGCCGAGCATGACGAAGAACCTGACCCACGTGGCATCAGCATCGATGGTGCCGTAGGAAGCTAGGGCATTGAGTCCGGTATTGAAGAAGATAAGCACCATCGGGATGAGCAGGATGGAAATCACCGTGGCGGCAGAGGCTGGTTTTAAGGGTTGTTCTTCCTTTTCAAGGACAGGCCCGGCGATGGCATCGGTGACCTTGAATGGGAACTTCTTGCCGGCATAAAGTCCAAAGCGGTAGCCAGAGATATACCAGGTAGGCAGGGCCAACAGCAGGCCGACGAGCAGCACCAGGCCGAGATCGGCGCCGTAGAATTCACTGGCGGCGACAGGACCGGGGTGCGGTGGCAGGTAGACGTGCATGACAGAAAATGCGCCGGCGGCTGGCAGGCCAAAAGCAAGGACTGGGCCATTCAAGCGGCGGGCGACGGCAAAGATAACTGGCAGCATCACGATAAGACCAGCGTCGAAGAAGATAGGAAAGCCCATAATCAGCGAGGCAATGCCGAGTGCAAGGGGTGCTTTATTTTCGCCAAAGCGGCGAACCATGGCATCGGCAAGCGACTGAGCACCGCCGGAAGCTTCCACGAGCCGGCCGATCATGGCGCCGAGTCCCACCAGAAGCGCCACCGAGCCAAGGGTCGAGCTGAAACTTTCCGTCATCGTAGGGACAATGCCTTCGAGCGGTATGCCAGCTGCAAGTGCTGTCAGCGCGGAGACCACCAGCAGAGTGAGAAAAGCGTGGAGCTTGAAATATATAACCAGCACCAAAATCACAGCGATTGCAGCGACCGCAATCCCTAGCAGCGGACCAGTGGACAATGTGGGTTCCCACGTCTCCATAGAGAAGGCTCCTTTTCTTGTGCAAACCTTTGAATACGGGCAACGTTAGCAGTAGCTCTGCTAGCCGATGCCCACATTTCCCCAACGTGGCTTATCCACCGCCCCGAAACTGGGCATATAAAAATCCCCTGGTTCCAGTGAAGGACCAGGGGAGAAGCCGAGGCGTGCTTAGTCGAACTGACCTTGGATGATGGCGGCCGCATCGAGCGGGGTTACGTGATAGGAGATCGGGTTCTGGTTGGAACCTGCCATAAGTGCGCCGGCGCAGGAATGTCCCGCGCCCATCATGTGGCCTAGCTCGTGAGCAATGGTGCCTTGGAGCGCCTCAGGGTAGGTGGCGTTGGGCATCTTGATGGACACAAACTTGTGATCTGGGTAAGCCGAGCCTTGGACGTAGCCGCGGGGATCCGGATTGTAGATGATGGAAATGGTGTCATCATCAGCTTCGGAAGGCTTTACTTCCTTAAGGGAGGCTTTTCCCTCGAGAGCCTCGTTCCACTCGGCAACGGCGGCGTCCAGCTGCTTGCGGTATGGGAAGTTATCCGCCACTTTGTACTTTAGTACGCCATCGCTGAAATAAGGTTTCACAGAGTCCTCATCGTGGAGGATAGAAGGATCTGGAACCGGCTTGCCCTCGTTAGCCAGCTTGGTGATGGCCTTGCAGGTTCCAGGATCGATGATGGAACGTACTGGGTCGCTCTTTGCGTTCGCGGCCGGCGCGGCGATAGTGCCGAGAATGGCGGTGGTGGCAAGGGCGGTGACAGATATCTTCTTCAGAGAGCGCATCGGCAGTTAGTTACCTTTCGATTGGCTTTATCGTTCGTGGAGTGCAGTTGGCCTTAGCAATATCCGCGGGAAACAGAATTGCGTGGATGCCTCAGGCAAGCGAGTAACAATCAATTTTTGCTACACCGGGCAAAATAAAAATTTACATTGTTAGCTTCGCTTTGTCGACTCTAATTTAGACGCTCACCAGTAGTAGAGCTAAATAGGTGGATACGGTCAGGATCTGGGGAAATGCGGAAAGTGTCACCAATCGTGTAATCACGGCGAGCACTTACCAACATCCCAGTTTGTCCGCCCATGCGGGTCGTCGACTGGAGATTTTCGCCCGAGTCTGCCAAGTCGCCATAGAGGTAGGTTTGATTGCCTAGCTCTTCAACGTGCTTAACGGTAAATTCCGCGCCTTCCTCTGTGTGCACCCAATCTTCAGGGCGAACGCCAACGGTAACGGATTGCGCACCATCGAAGTCGTAATTGGCCAAGTTGATGCGAGTAGATCCAAGTGAAAGCTGACTAGAGGTGTGCGCGAGGTTGTAGATATTCATGGCAGGGGAGCCGATGAAGCCGGCAACGAAGACGTTCTGGGGGCGGTCGTAGATTTCACGAGTGGTATCTACTTGTTGTAGGACACCTGCATTAAGCACCGCGACGCGGTCACCCATGGTCATTGCTTCGGTCTGGTCGTGGGTTACGTATACCGTGGTCGTGCCAAGACGACGTTGCAAAGTTGAAATCTGCGCGCGGGTGGATACGCGCAGTTTTGCATCTAGGTTGGATAATGGCTCGTCCATGCAGAATACAGCTGGTTCGCGCACGATGGCGCGGCCCATCGCTACGCGCTGGCGCTGGCCACCTGAAAGATTTGCGGGCTTTCGGTCAAGCAGATCCTCCATCTGCAAGATTTTCGCGGCTTCTTGCACCCGCGTCTTAATCTGGTCCTTGGGTACTTTCCGGTTCTCCAAAGCGAAGGACATATTCTGCGCGACCGACATATTCGGGTACAGGGCGTAGTTCTGAAAGACCATGGCTACGTCTCGATCTGATGGGCTGACTCCAGTGACGTCTTTTCCTCCGATCCGAATGGAACCTCGGTCGGTCGGCTCAAGGCCCGCGAGCATTCGTAGGCTGGTGGATTTTCCGCAGCCAGAAGGCCCGACGAGGACCAAAAACTCGCCATCGGAAATATCTAGATTAAGACGGTCAACTGCGGGGCGCTCCGCGTCTTTGGAGTAGATGCGGCTTGCTCCATCAAATGTGACAGTAGCCATGGTGTTACCTTTCAGATACTAAGGAAAATTGGCAAGATTAGCCGTTAATGACGGGCTTTACCTGGTTGTCATAAATGGACTGCAGAGTCTTTTCCAGATCCGTGAGCACCTTGGTGACATCGTCGCGGTTGGTGACGATCTTCTCGAAGGCACCACCAATCTCCTGATCTGCACCGGGGAGGAATACACGGGCGTTGTCCTGTGGGCGTGTTTCTGGAAGCTGCTTGATAGCAGTCTCGAAGTTCGGGTTCTCTTCCATGAATTTCTTCTGTTCTTCGTTGTCGGCAGCAGAAGAGCGGACTGGCATATAACCCACATTTTGGGACCAGTACGAGGTGTTTTCCTCGTTCGTGATGAAATCAATCAGCTTAATGGCTGCCAACTGGCGGTTCTTGCTAATACCGGAAGGAATGGCGAGGCCGGCACCTCCGGTGGGGCAAGCGCCGTCTCCCTTTGGATTGGGAAGGAATGCGGTTCCTAACTCGAAGTCAGCGGTATCAGAGATACCTGCAAGATCGCCTGTGGATAGGACAGTGGCTGCAGCGCGTCCAGTACCGAATTCCATGGCCATGTCATTGCCCATGTAGGAATAGCCATTCTTGCTATCGGTAACATCCTTGAGCCATTCCACAGCCTCGATGGTTTTGTCATCAGTGAACTTCAAATCCCATTCATCGGAGTAGGCGCCGCCCTTAGACCACAAGGGGCCTTGGAAAATCCATCCCAAGTAGCCGACGGCATCGCCCCAGCCAAAGGGCTTCATTTTAGAATCAGCGCTGGCGAGCTTTTTAGACCACGCATCCATTTCGTCCCAAGACTCTGGTCCGCGGTCCGGCAAGCCAGCCTTCTTCCACGCGTCCTTGTTGTAGTAGAACAGGGGAGTCGACCGGGCAAAGGGAAGCGCGAAGTGGCCGCCGTCGTAGTTGTAGTCCTCATAGAGCGGTTGGACATAGCTTGAAAGGTCAATATCGGCTTCTTTGGCTAGATCATCAACATTGGCAATCTGCCCATTGATGGCGAAGTTATACCACCACACATCAGACAGAACCACGATGTCTGGAAGATCAGATCCTGTGAGTGCAGCATTAAACTTTTGTGCTGCTTCCTCGTAGTTCTTTCCTGCGTCAACAAGGTTGACCTTGATATCAGGGTTTTCCTTCTCGAAGCGAGAGATGATTTCTTTTTCGATGTCCTTTGAGGAAGCTGGGTGGTTGGACCACCACGTCAATTCCGTGACCTCGCCACCATCGCTACTGCCTTGGGAACTAGTAGATGAGGTGCCAGCACAAGCGGCAAGAAATGTAGCGGTAGAAGCAGTGGAAGCTAGCGCGAGAAACTTACGGCGAAGCATGGGTATCTCCTTATATAGAAGTCAGATTGAGAAGGATAGGGTGATAACGGCGAGCGTGATAGGGATAGAAGCCTTCTAACCTTTGACGGCGCCAGTGGTGAGACCTTGAATCATGTATTTCTGCAGGCCAAGGAAGATGACGACCATTGGAAGAATGGTGAGAACGGTTGCTGCCATTACTGGTCCCCAGTTAGTAACGCCATCATTGTTTTGCAGCATGGTTAGACCCACCTGCAAGGGAGCAACCCGTTCCGTATCCGCCATCAGGAATGGCCACAAGTAGGTATTCCATTCGTTTACTAGTGTGATCACGGAAAATGCTGTCAGTGTTGGCCAAGAGACGGGAAGCAGCACCTTGGTGAGCAAGCGAATGGGGCCGGCACCGTCCATGCGAGCAGCTTCCACAAGCTCATAAGGCAAGGAAAGGAAGTGATTGCGCATGAGGAAGGTGCCGAATGCAACACCAGCCAGTGGGACGATGATGCCGACAAAGGTATTACGCCATCCCAAGGAATTGACCAAGGCGTAGTTGGAAATCACCGTGATTTCTGCAGGGACCATCAGGGAAGAAATCACCACGATGAAGACTAGATTGCGTCCTGGAAAGCGAAGGATAGATAAGGCGTAGGCGGAGATGACACCAAGCACAATCTTTATAGCGGATAGGACCGCGGTAATGAAGACGGAGTTGCGCAGGTAAGTCCAGAAGGGAACGCGCGTTGTGGCGTCTGCGTAGTTTTTGGTTTCCCACGTCGGCGGTAGCCAGTTAACTGGGTCGGTGTAAATATCACCTCTGGCCTTGAAAGAGGTCATTAAGATCCAGAACAACGGCAGTCCCACGAGCAGGAGGACGAGGATAATTCCTACGTAGCCACCGATGAGCTTGGCACGCCTTGATACAAGGGAAGAGTCTGTGATCATGTGAAGATTTGAATCAGCCATAGGGTGGGTTAACCGCGCTTATCCATGATGCGGACCTGAATCAACGTAACGACGAGCAGGATGAGGAATAGGATTGTCGCAGCAGTGGCGCCGTAACCAGCACGGAAGTTGACAAAGGTTTCGTTATAAATCTGAAAAACCAGCGTCTGGGTGCCGTTTCCTTGAGGGCCGCCTCGGGTCATGACGTTGATGATGTCGAAGACCTGCACAGAGTTGAGCAGTACCGTAATGGAAAGGAAGAAGGCGGTATTGCGCAGTTGTGGCATTGTCACGCACCAGAATTTGCGCCAACGCCCAGTTCCATCAATGGCGGCAGCTTCGTCTAATTCTTTATCTAAGCCTTGTAGAGCAGCCAAGTAGATGACAAACGTGTATCCCAAGTTCTTCCACACGAATGTGAATGTCACCATGAACAACGCCCAGCTAGGCACGGCGTAAAAGTTTGGAGAACTAATGCCAAACCACCCAAGGATTTCTTGAATCAATCCGAAGTTGGGGTCGAATACGAATTGGAAGGCGATACCAATCGCGGCACCGGAGATGGCATAAGGCGCAAAGACCACCGAGCGTGCAAAGTTGCGGCCTCTGATTTTTTGATTGAGAAGAAGCGCAAGCGCGAGCCCAATCACCATGGAGCCGATGACCGCGAAAAAGGTGAAAATGACGGTATTTAAGACGATCGTCTTTGTATCGTCACGCGTGAACCACTCCACGTAATTATCAAAACCAACAAAAGTGGAGCTTGTACTAGAAATATTCCAGTTAAAAAAGGAAAGCCGAATATTATCCAGCAGCGGCCGGTAGGTAAAAATGGCCAGCAAGATGAGATTGGGCGCCAAAAGTACGGCAGCCAGCAACCATTCCTTATGCCGGCTCTTTGTAGCCTTTCGCACGAGCTCCGATGAATTATCGTTGCTCGGGCCGGTGGCCGTGGCAGTCGCGATGCCGTTCTTAGTGTCGGCGTGGTCATCCCTGAGAGTCACCCAGTCAACGTAAACCGCGTAGATTACGGGGTGTTTCACATAGTGGAAACTCTTGATGAATTGCAAACGTCGAGCTCGTAAAGACTAGGGGACTGTTGCGTACTCGATGGAAAAACAACTCCAGCGCCCGGGCCTCAGTAAAGGGCCGCAGGGCGCTGGAGCTGGTTCTCTCTATCTCTCTTGCGTTCTCTCAAACGCTAAGGAAAGTATGGCGCTAGACCCTGTTATAGACATTGAAAAAAGCTGAAATTTTCCTGAAAGTTAGTGGAGGCTAAGAAGGCCACGGGGTAGGTACGCGGTGCGCTAGTCTGGAGGGTAGAAGAATTAGCCAAAATGTGGGTGGAAGCTGGGGCAATGGCCGCCGAGAAATGGCCTGGATCGCAGCTTTCCCGCGAGGTAGAGGTGGAAGATTTGTCGTCGCAGTATGATCCGAATTTTCACCGGCAGATGGGCGTGGAAGCTGACGTCGTCTTGCGCGTCGGAATGATGCTGATGGGGGCTGGCACATCGGGGTACCGCGTGCTGCGCGGCATGAAGCGCAGCGCCCGAGCGCTGGGGTTTGATCACTTGGATGCCAACGTGGGGCTGACCCAGATTACCTGTACCTTTCACCGGGGCGATTCCTTTCGCACCGTGATTGCGCGCACGCATTCGCCGGCCGTCGATGCCTCCCGCATTGAGGCATTGGAGGATCTCACCCATAACCACCTGTATTCCGGAATTACCGCGGAAGAGCTTTCAGGGATGCTCGATTCCATTGAAAGTGACGTGAAAAAGCGCTGGAGCGTGTGGGTCCTATCCACAGCGGCCGCGGTCGCGTGCGCAGCGTTTGCATTCCTGAACTTCTTTCCGGTACAGGCGGTAGGGCTCGTGGCGCTGGCCGCATTCGTGGGGCAGTTCGTGCGATATGAGGTGCTCCACCAGCACGTGCACCAAATTGGCGGGATCATCGCCGGTGGCGCGGCAGCTAGCATCACGTTCTTTATCCTCATCGAGCTCCTAGGATTTGCCGGGGTGGTAGAGCCGAGCTCGCTTTCCTCGGGCTATGTAGCGGCGGTGCTCTTTTTGATTCCGGGGTTCCCGCTGTTCTCGGCCCTGATTGATATTGCGCGCTTTGACTTTGATGCGGGCATCGCCAGGCTAGGGTATGCGTTTACGGTCATCTTTACCGCTACGTTTACCGTCTCCATGGTCAGTTGGCTGACAGATCTCAGCCCAGATCCGCCGGTTCCCGCACCGGATACGCGGTGGTATCTACTGGCTTCTGTCGCCAGTTTCTTCGGCATCGCGGGCTTTGCCTTCCTTTTTAATTCCTCGCGCCGCATGGTCCTAGTGGCCGCAAGCGTGGGGACAGTGGCCAACGCGGTGCGCCTGGGTCTGCTCGAGCTGGGTACGACCATCTACTTTGCGGCTTTTATTGGCGGGCTGATCATCGGACTCTTGGGTGCGGTGGCCTCGCAAAAGGCGCGGTTGCCGCGCATTACCACCACCGTGCCTGCCGCCGTCATCATGATCCCCGGGGTGACGATGTTCCGCGCGGTCTATTACCTCAATGATGGCCAGATGGATCAGGCGGTGGCGAATGTGGCCACCGGCTTGATGGTGGTAGGCGCCATCGGCGCAGGGATGGTATTTGCCCGTCTGCTTACGGACCGCGACTGGGCGTTGGGGCGGCTCATTGACTTCGATAAGGAAATCCCACGAAAGAAGCCCGCCTAGCGCGGGTGGCCCGGCTTTGCGGCAGCCACCCGCAATGGCAGCCAGAGACGGCGGCCAGAGGCACTAGGCAATGCGGCTGCCAAAAATACGGATAGGAAAACGCCAGCGGCACCCGGTTCCTTTCGGTTCCGAGTGCCGCTGACGTCTCTCTCTACAAGGGTGTTTCCATGTATCGGTGTTCACCGCCCTCTGGAAACTGAGGGGTTCTCTCTATCTCTCTCGTATGCGCTCTCTCAAACGCATGATTTAAGTATGGGGCATGTGACTGGAACAGCCATGGAATCTGCCTGAAAGGTTGCTGCTAAGTGCTGTGAGTTAGGTGGGGAAGGGAGGCATCGGCAAGCGAAGCTTATAGGCGAGGCTATAAAAGCAGATAAAGGTGATCTAAACCATAGTTATTTCTGTAGGCTCGTCGTTATGGGTGCAGATGATGCTGCGCCATTTTTGCGAATGATGCTCAACAGAAACGAGGTGAGGAGCATGGCTCCTCTGATAGCCCCACCGCCAGCGAGCGATGAATCTGCCCCAACGGACGTGGACGTTCCTGGTACTTCACACGAACAGCGCGTTTCCGCTATCAAAGCTGCATTCATCGGCACGTTTATTGAGTGGTTCGATTATGCGGCCTATATCTATATGTCCGCGATTATCTCGCGCGTCTTCTTCCCAGAAATGGAAGGTCGCCGCGCGCTGATTTTGACCTTTGCGCTCTTCGCGCTGTCATTCCTGGTGCGCCCCATCGGCGGAATCGTCTGGGGTCATATTGGTGATAGGCACGGCCGCATCCACACGTTGACCTATTCCATCGTGCTGATGTCGCTGGCGACCGCCTGCATCGGTCTATTGCCTGGGTATGCCACCATCGGCTTTGCCGCCACGCTATTGCTCCTGCTGTGCCGCATGGTGCAAGGCTTTTCCGCCGCCGGTGAATACGCCGGCGCCGCCACGCACTTGGCTGAGATTGCCCCACCTGGGAAACGCGGGATTTATGCTGCGGTGGTGCCCTCGGCCACCGCATCCGGGCTGCTCTTGGGCTCGCTCATCGCGGCATTTCTTACTGGCGTGCTTGATGATGATGCCCTGCATTCCTGGGGCTGGCGCGTGCCCTTCCTGGTGGCGCTGCCGCTGGGCTTGTACGGGCTATGGATTCGCCACCACACGGAGGAATCCACCCGCTTTGAAAAGCACGCGGAAACCGAGCTTTCGCCCCTGCGTCAGGTGCTGAAATACCCCAAGGCCCTGGCCATTGCCTTTGCCGGCGCGGTGCTCAACGCGATTGGTTTCTACGTCATCTTGACCTACCTGCCTACCTATCTTTCGGAGGAGCTGGGCATGGCAGAAACCCCGGCGTTTATTGCTTCCTCGGTGGCCTCCGCGTTCTACGTGGGCTTCGCGCTATTGACAGGCCTGCTGTCCGATCGCCTTGGCCGGCGCACCACCATGCTGTGCGCCGCGCTCTTTATGGGCCTTGCCATCATTCCGGCATTCATGCTTCTCGATGGCGCAGGCATCCTGCTTGTCATCATCATTCAGGTGTGCCTGGGTGGGGTGCTGGCGCTTAACGATGGCGTCTTGCCCTCCTTCCTTTCCGAGCAGTTCCCCACGCACGTGCGCCTGTCTGGTTTCGCGTTGACGTTTAATACGGCCAATGCCATCTTCGGTGGCACCGCTCCGATGATCGCGACGTGGCTGATTGATACCACCGGAAATAAACTCGCCCCAGCCTTTTACCTTGTGACCGCTGCAATCGTGACGGGTACCGCCGTGCTCTTCGCGCCGCGCAAGAACGACCTGGTGGCATAGCCCTTACCCCGCCCCCCAGAACCAGTAAAACGCCAGCGGCACCCGGTTCCTTTCGGTTCCGAGTGCCGCTGACGTCTCTCTCTACAAGGGTGTTTCCATGTATCGGTTTGCACCGCCCTCTGGAAACTGAGGGGTTCTCTCTATCTCTCTCGTATGCGCTCTCTCAAACGCATGATTTAAGTATGGGGCATATGGCTGGAACAGCAATGGAATCTATCTGATAGGTCGCTGAAAATTACTGAAAGTTTCCTGTGGGGATGAAGCTAATAAAATGAGACCGAAACAGATGCAACTTCTAAGCTATAGATCTAGCTAGACCAGTTGGCCCGAGAGCAGGAATAAGCTATACATTTTACAAATCCTCGGCTGAGGCTAGAAGTCTTATTTTCTGAGAAGACTATTCTGGGTAGAATCGCCATGTCTTCCCAGCTCCATTGCCGTAGGCTTCTAATGACTGAAGTAAAAGATCTAACTGTGAAGAGGCAAGCTTTAAGACGTCTTCAAGTAGGTTGGCTCTCACCAAAGCGCCATCACTGATGTCTTCAATAAAATAAGATTCCGATTGGGATGAAGCAATCGGAGCCGAGGTTAAATAAAGAATTTGATCATGGTACGCCTTTGAAACCTTTGGGGGCTGTACAAAAAAAGCACCGCGAATCAACTCACCTTCTCGCGATTCTAATTCAGAACAGATTTGGGCAGTAGCGGATCGAAGATATGAAGATGTTACTTTTATGGCTTCAATAGCTGAACCTATTGCATTGGAGAGTTCGAAATTTAGGAATGAAGAATTCGAGTAGGAAGCGAGGGTGCTTGAGTCCCCCGACCTTCGAAATAGAGGGTTTCCAGATGGTAGGTTTGCGGAATTAGAAAGTTCGTTAGCTAACCTTTCTTTCGCGAATTGGTTAAACCTTAAAATAGGTGAAATGTCTCTCAGGGATACGGAAGTTTGAACGTTTCCGAAGTTTATTGATTGAGAGGCTTTGTTAAGGCAATCTTCCGAACGGGCAATGAAATCATCGAATGATTTATAATTGTAAAGTGCTATACCTGCCGCTACGAATTGCCCATTTATTAGCGAAATTATATCACCGTCGGCAAAGGAGTAGTGGTCATTAAAAATAGAATTTACCCACCAAGAGGCGGGTACCACATCACCACTACCATAGGAGGCGCGCAAGTCTATCGATCCTGATTCCATCTTAGAAAAATGTAAAATCAAATCTAAATATGTTTTTGATGAAATGCCATTTTTTCCATGACTTAACTGGCAAATTTTAATGGCTGTTATAGCACGCATCTTTCGAATGGAGATGGAATCGGGGCTTCCAACTAAGTGTGCGTCTAGTACCAAGTCTTGGGTATTTTGTTCGACACTAAAACGGTCTAAATGCCCGAGAAATGTAGTAAATCCATAGGCCGAACCCCCGTCGTCAATGAACCGTTCGACTTCTTTTCTGTGATTGTAGATTAAATCTGAGGATAGTTTCCACTCTGGAATAGAATTCCCATCCAACGCGGATAATAGTTGATTCAGTTTATAAATAGACATTTATTATTTCTCCGTTTCTTCTTTCCGGGTGGCGCTTCCTCTATTTTTTGTTACAATAATTATTAAAAATATAGAAATTAGCGCAGTTATGATTAATATAGTATCTAGATTCCATGATCTAAATATATTGATGATTTGACTGTCGGGGTACCAAGGAACTCCATCCTCGCCGCTTTCTCCTGAGTATGCCGTGCCAATGAATGAAAGTGTCAGTGATACGAGTCCGGTAGCTGATAGGACGAAAAGGACAAATTCCATCACTCTATTAGATCGTCTGATCAGGATATCAGCTCTAGCGTTCAGAATGTTCTCTAACCGCGATAGTCGAGCTGAAATATTTTCTATAACCTGACGGTACCCCCAAGCCTCTAGAATATGATACACCGCTTCACGGTGGATGCTATTAGCTTCAGTTCCCAAGCGTTCAAAGAACATAGAGGCAACGGCTAGGTTATAGTTTATCCTTACTAAAGTTTCTAAAGCCTTGTCTTGCTCTGTCCTCCCCAATTTTACGTGACCTGCTCTGCGGAGGAGATCGATTGACTTAGTGTCAATATCATTTACAAAACACCACAGATACTGTGCAAACACGGCACTCTTTTGTAAATCTTGGAATTTATACTCGGACAAGGGTGACCAGGCGACGTTGTTTCCCCAGCTTATCTCCACGGTGACATCCGTATCTAATTTTACTCGTGTAGCGCTGTCTTCTTGTTGGAACCACGATTTGGGCACCGTTGTATCTCTTTCGGTGTCCATAGAAGTTGAGCCTTCCCGAGGGGGATTTTGGCCTAGGATGAGAGTTCTTCCGACCCAGCGAACTATATGGTTATGGTCTGCATAGTTGAGTTTACATATATCTTTCATTAAGTAACTGGTGGCTTCTTCAAATTGTGCTATGTCGAAGGCGGAAAAATATTGGAAGCCGTCTCTGTCAGACAACGCAGGCTCAGATAGCTCAATGAATGCTACGATGAAGTCCATTTCAAAGTGCCTGTATATATCGGCGGCCAGAATTTTAAATTTAAACCCTATTGGTCCTTCGGTTCCATCATCGTTTGAGCCGTGGTAGCGCTGATTTTCTAGGTATTCAAGTTTTCGTGCGGAAACATGCTTGGGGTTTCCCAAAGAAGTGAAGGGAGAATTTGGTTTTCTTCTTCCAGTGAAATTCTGGTGCAGCGTTTTTGTTTCTACGAATTTTCCCGGTTCGAGGAGGTTTTGGGGCGGCGAATATAAAATTGGCTGGTCCTCGGCGGCTCTTTGAACTGGGGCGACAAGCATGAACCGTTCTTTTCCGAGTTTGAGGGGTGGCATATCTTGGCGTTCGAAGGGAATATCCATTACTCCAGTCTATTTTATGCCATGAACGATTGCAGCTCGATTCACTTAGTCTTTGAGTCGTGCGATAGTGATTGACTAGACCGCAATTTTCCATCTTCCGGCTTAGGCGCTTACGCGTATTTGGTTTACATCTAGAGTATCTACGAAGCGGAAGTGTTCCTACGCAAGAGTATGTCGCCGCTAGAAGCATAATGGGTGGAGTTGGGGTGCTTTCACGAAAGCACCACTTGGCCGATAAGGGCAAGGGCGGCGGTAATAGCTACCACCGTGACAATGCGGTTAAGGCGCTTGGTATCGATGAAGTGGTTGAGGTAGTTGGCAATGAACAGGCCGATGACCATCAAGGGGCTATACGCCGCTGCGGCATAGACCTGCGGCTGGGTGACCTGGCCGCTAAAGCCCAGGATGAAAAGGGACATGACGGTACCGATCACAAAGGTTCCGGCGAGACTTCCGCGGGTGCGCTGTGGGTCAAAGCGCTTCATAATCAGCGCCATCGGCGGGCCACCGATGGAAGTAGAGGTTCCCAGGAATCCGGAGGTAAGCCCGGCCAGGACGGTATTGCGCTTGGTGGGCTCGGGGCTCCAGCCGAGGCTGGAGAGGGACATCGCCAAGAGCACCGCGCAGCCGATGAAGATGGAAAGGCCATCGTGCGAGAGAGAAGCGATCGCCCACGCGCCGGCAAACGAGCCAGGAATGCGGGCTATGACGGATATGCCAACTAGGCGCCATGAGGTTTCGCGGTACGTCCGCGCCAGCGTATAGATGGAAATGCACAGCGCGAGGAGCAAAATGAGCGTGGGGACTAAATCCGGGCGCAGGAGCGCGATGATGGGGGTGGCGATGGTGCCGAGCCCAAAGCCGATCGAGCCCTGAGTGATAGTGCCGACCAAAATGAGCACACCAATAAAGATGTAGACCCACGCGTCTGAAGAGATTCCCAAGAACATGATGGAAGGCAAGTATAGGGCACTTGGCCTAGAGCCGGGCGGTTACTTTCTCATTCGCTGCAATTTCATCCAGGCGGGACGCGGGGCAAAGTCCTGCGACGATGACGGCGGAGCCGCCGGCCGCTAAGGGCTCGAGGACGGCGCGGGTGAAGGAAGATTTATCGCTCCAACCGGTGGATAGCAGCCGCTCGGCGCCGCCGGGCGGGGTCACCAATTCCGGCAGGGGTTGGGTTTCACCAAAGTACTGATCTCCATAAAAACGGACGGTGGGGCCGAAGTCAATGGCACCGGTGGGCAGATCCCCGCCGGATTCGACGATGCCGCGGCCAAAGGGATCATCGCTGATGAGCACGATATCGGCCTGTGGCTGTCGCTCTTGGGCAGCGAGGTAGCGGGAGGGGGAGGTAAAGACGACATCGGCAAGCGCGGCCGATTCACCGAAATCAAAGGTGGGCCCGGCGGCAAGGGCGCCTAAGGCAATGACGGCGGCCTGCCACGAGGTGGGCACGTCGATGGCGATGGTGGAATCCGGCTCTAAGTCGAGCTCTTCTTCCAACATATTGGCGATCTTGGCCACCCAGTTATCGAGCGTCTGGGCGGAAAAATCCATGCGCGCGCCGGTGGATTCGTTATAAACAGTCAGCCGCGGGGTGGCGGCATCGGCGTTTAAAAGATGGGCGAGTAGTTCCATACCCGCCCATCGTAGGCCAGCCTGCTTAGTTCACGCAGCGCG
The DNA here is from genome assembly GCF_040225815.1 of Corynebacterium sp. KPL2895. Taxonomy (NCBI): domain Bacteria; kingdom Bacillati; phylum Actinomycetota; class Actinomycetes; order Mycobacteriales; family Corynebacteriaceae; genus Corynebacterium; species Corynebacterium sp. KPL2895. The sequence continues at coordinate 22,566 of NZ_JBEHFY010000006.1, read as the reverse complement.
GACCGTGGCCGCCGGCGTCGATTTCAGGCGCGACCTTGTTGGCACCGAAGTCATTGCCCGGTGTTCCTACCAGGTCGGTATCTTCTTCGGCTGCGGATTCCTCGGCGCTGGCCTCCTCATCGGAAGGGCCCTGGTAATCATCGGTGGCCACGACGAGCAAGGTATTGTCATCGAGCTGCGGATTTTCTACCACAGGAAGGCCACCGAGCTTTTCCGCCAGCTTCTTGGCATCTTCGCTCTCCGGGTCTGCGGCCACGACCTGGGACTCGGAGTAGATACCGGGCTGGGCGTTGGCGGAGCGCTCAACGGTATAGCCGGTGTTTTCCAGCCAGGTGCCAATGCCAGCGGCCAATCCATCGATATTGCCGGCATTGAGGACGTGGACCTCGTTATCGGAGTTGATATCGGCATCGTGCTCCGGCGCGTTTTCGGAGTTTTCCTCCTTGTTGGCCGCGTCCTCTTCGGCTTCCTCGTGCGACATGGCCAGATCCTCCATGAAGCGGTGGACCTCATTGGTATCGATGGTGACGATGGATTCGCCGTAATCGCCGCGGCCATCGATAGAAGTGACCGGGATAGTGGTGAAGGTGACATTGCCGCCGGCCAGGCCGGCCAGCTGGGTGACAAAGCCCATGATGTCCCAGCCATCATCGATGACCACGGAGCGCTCCACAGCCTTCGCAATCTTGGATAGCTTGGACGGGCTGGTCAGCGTGTCATTATCGAGCACCTTATTGACCAGCGAGGCCATATACGCCTGCTGGCGCACGATGCGGTCAAGGTCACCGCGCGGCAGGTTATAGCGCTGGCGCACAAAGGTCAGCGCCTGCGCGCCATCGAGGGTCTGGGTGCCCTTATGGAAATTGGCGCCGGACATCTCGTCCTCAACATCCTCGTTGAGGCACACCTCGACGCCGCCGACGGCATCAGTAAGCAGCGTAAAGCCCAGCAAGCCCACCTCGGCGTAGTGGTCAATGGACACGCCGGTCAGGGAGTGCACCATCTTGAGCAGGCCTTCGCGGCCGGCTTCCACGCCGTGCTTTTCGATGTCCTTATCCGAATACGGTTTCTTTTCGCCCTGCGCCTCCGCCTGGGCGTTTTCCTGCTGGAGCTGTTGCACCTTGTCGTTTTTGTGCGAGGCGTAGACGGCATTGATCTTCATATTGCCGTAGTCCGGATCGTTGACATAGGTATCGCGCGGAATGGAGACCGCGGTAGCGCGCGAGCCGTCTTCTGGAATGCGCACGAGCATGATGGTGTCGGTATTTTCCTCGCCCTCGGCAACGCCGGCGTGGAGATCCGCCAGCTCCTTTTCGGAGAGCGGATTGCCCTGGGCATCGGTACGCGAGTCCTTGCCCACGAGCAAGATATCGGCGGCGCCGTCCAAGGAAGGATCGGATAAACCATCCTCGCCCAAAGATAGGTCCGAGGCGGAGGACATGCCCGTATCCAGGCGCCCCACCGTGGCATAGCCCACGCCGGAGACAGCTAGGATGAGGGCAGAAATGACGGCCACGATGGTTTTGGTGGCCGTGGAACCCTTTTGCTTAACCGCGCTAGCGGCAGAGGGCGCGGGTTGGATATTGCGCGCCCGGCGAGTGTTCTCAGAAGTCACAAGTGAAGGCTTTCTACTTTCCGGGGATCTGGAGATAGTTTAGGGGAGATCTCGCCGAAATTAGGGATCCGTGACCAGTTTCGCGTGTTTGAAACAGTGTCTGTCTCCTGACGTGGCCTCTGGCATGACTAAGCTTGGGGCCCATTGTGACTACTGAAACTACAGCTCCGCTCGCCGTTATCACCGTGACCTACAACCCCGGTGAGTACTTGGCGCGCTTTATAGACTCCCTGCCGGACGCCGGTGCTAACGGCACCCAGGTGGTGCTGGCGGATAATGGTTCGACCGACGGTATCCCGGAAGCCGCCGCTGCGGAAGAAGAGGACGTGCACTTCCTCGATACCGGCGGCAATATCGGCTACGGCGCCGGCATGAACGCCGGTGCGCGGTGGGTGCGCGAGAACCAGCGCGTAGATGATGAGTTTTTCCTTATCTCTAACCCGGATGTCACCTTTAGTGAAGGCGCCATTGACCAGATGATCGCGTGCGCACGCCGCTGGCCGGATGCCGCGGCGGTAGGCCCGCGCATCGTGGAACCAGATGGCAGCAACTATCCGTCTGCCCGGTCGGTGCCCAATATATCCACCGGCATCGGCCACGCGCTGTTTTCTAACCTATGGCCCTCTAATCCGTGGACACGCACGTACCGCAACGATGCCGATATGTCCGTCCAGCGCCCCGCCGGGTGGTTATCCGGATCCTGCCTCTTGGTGCGCTGGGAGGCCTTCGATGCCATCGGCGGTTTTGATGAGCGCTACTTCATGTATTTGGAAGACGTGGACTTGGGCGATCGCTTCGCGCGCGCCGGGTATCAAAATATTTTCTGTCCGGAAGCCGTCATCAGCCACGCCAAGGGGCATTCCACCCAGGCGCACGCCGGGGCGATGCTGCGCGCGCACCACAGTTCCGCGTATCGCTTCCAGGCGGACCGTCACCCGGCGTGGTGGCAGGCCCCGCTGCGCGCCGCGCTGTGGCTGGGATTGCAGGCGCGGGGAGCGGTAACGGCCGCACGCGCCAGCACGGCCAAAGATTCGGAGGCCTGAAGCGCGTGCCGTTGACCTGGTTTCTGGCCGCGGCCGCATACACTGACCTTCGAAAAACCTCAGAATAAGATTGTCTGCATACAAAGGATGACTATGACTGAAGCAGCCACCACTCATGGTGCCACCACCGATGCGGTGATTTTGGTGGGCGGGCGCGGTACCCGCCTGCGCCCACTGACCATTGGTACGCCCAAGCCCATGCTGCCGACGGCAAATTACCCGTTCCTGCAGCACCTGCTCGCCCGCATCAAGGCCGCGGGCATTGAGCACGTGGTGATGTCCACCTCGTATAAGGCAGAGGTTTTCGAGGAATACTTTGGCGATGGATCCGAGCTCGGCCTAGACATTGAATACGTGGTGGAAGAAACCGCGCTGGGCACCGGCGGCGGTATCCGCAACGTCTATGACAAGCTGCGCAATGACACCGTCATGGTCTTCAACGGCGATGTTCTTTCCGGCATGGATCTAGAGGGCATCTTGACCACGCACCACAACAAGGGTGCCGATGTCACCATGCACCTGCTCAACGTGGCGGATCCGCGCGCCTTTGGCTGCGTGCCCACGGATTCTGAGGGCCGGGTCACGGCCTTTTTGGAAAAGACCGAGGATCCACCAACCAACCAGATCAATGCCGGTTGCTACGTCTTTGACCGCTCCGTCATCGAGTCCATCCCTGCAGACCGCGTGGTCTCGGTAGAGCGCGAGACCTTCCCGGGCTTGCTTGCCGATGGCCGCTTGGTCGTCGGCCACGTCGATAACTCCTACTGGCGCGATATGGGCCGCCCGGATGACTTCACCCGCGGCTCCTCCGACCTGGTGCGCGGCATCGCCCCATCGCCGCTGTTGGAGGGCCGCACCGGCGAGTCCCTCGTGGAATCCTCTGCGGGAATTGCCGGCGGCGTGCTGCTGCTATCTGGCACCGCGGTGGGCCGCGGATCCGAGGTGGGTGCGGGCTCCCGCTTGGAGGGAACGGTGGTCTTTGATGGCGTTCGCATCGAACCGGGCGCCATCATCCACAACTCCATCATTGCCTCGGGCGCCCACATCGGTGCCAATGCGGTCATCGAAAACTGCGTCATCGGCGAAGGCGCCCACGTGGGTGCCCGCTGTGAGCTCGTGGACGGCATGCGAGTCTTTCCCGGCGTGACCATCCCGGATGCCGGCATTCGCTTTAGCTCCGACGCCTAAAGCGCCCGCCGCCTTCCCTCCGCACCGCCTGCAGCTCGGTAACGCCGCGCGGTGTGGAGGGCTTTGTGATCCCTGCCCGGTCGAGATTTGGGAGACACGCCGAAAGTTCCTGAAAATTGTTGACAGAAAAACCGGGTACCACTATATCTAGTACCCCCTACCTACACCCCCGGATGGCACCGGGTGTTACTAATGTGACGGATGGGGATCGTGTGCAGCGTTTTTGCGATAAAGCGCGAAAAAGGCACTAATTCAGGTTGACGATATTTAGTGATCCGGTGTGAAATTACATCAGTGCAAGAAACGGCGACCGACGCACTTGTTTTCACGGATTGGTTCGCGGATTGACGGCGATTTAGCCGCACTTCAGCCTCGTGTACAGTCGGTTGCACTGATTAGGATTACCCAACCTCGGAGAAAGGAAAAGGCGTGGACAAAATGGCTAATAACAACGCCATTCTCCGTGGCGGTGCTGCTGCAGAGGTATCGCTCGATGAACTCTTCGGTGCCGTCGAGCAGGAGTGGCAGGATCAAGCGTTGTGTGCGCAGACGGATCCAGAGGCATTCTTCCCTGAAAAGGGAGGTTCCACCCGTGAGGCAAAGCGTATCTGCCAAGCCTGCGCGGTGCGCGATGAATGCTTGGAATACGCGCTGGAGCACGATGAACGCTTCGGAATTTGGGGCGGGCTTTCGGACCGCGAACGCCGTCGCCTTAAGCGCGAGATTGGTTAATTAAGTTGTGTGCTCTAGCCCTTGGCTGCGCCCCCTGAGTGGTGCGGTCAAGGGCTAGAGTTTTCTTTGTGGTGCGAAAAGGTGTCCCTACCAGCTATAGCGCGGGTCTACCTCCTCTGGGGCGAGGTTTAAGTAATTGGCCACCAGGGCGGTAATGACCGTGCCGAGGAGTTCCGCGCGCTCGGCGGAGGTGACGGCACGCTGCTCAATGGGCATGCGGAAGATAACGAGCCGGGCGCGAGTGGGGGTGCCAGCAGGGTCGACACCGGCGGGCACGATGCGGCCGAGCGGCACTGGGCCATCAGCAATGATCTCATCTGGCAGCACCGTCATATCCGCCGAAAGTCGCATGCGCGGGATGGTATCTACCGCAAGGTCGAGCCCGCGCAATTGCGGGGCGAAGGCGTGCTGAATGGGTGCGTAGGCCTCGAGGACGGCGGCATCGAAGAGCTCGCGGGCGCTGCGGTAGCGCGGGGTTTGCTGCGGTAGCAAGGGCCCGTGCAGGCCGCGCCCGTGGCGGTCGCGGGCGGGACGAATATGCGGGCGGGGGCGAGCGGCGGTCATGGCGTTGATTCTAAAGCTCGGTGGCGGCGCAATAAGTGCAGCCACGCCGGGGAAGTACTATCTAAATCTCAACCAAGGGTTTAGACTATTGTCCGTGACTGAATCTCGCCATTGCTCCCGCCCAGGCTGCGGCCGACCCGCCGTGGCGACGTTGACCTATGCATATGCGGATCAAACCGCAGTGGTTGGTCCGCTGGCAGAAGAGGATAACCCGCATAGCTGGGATCTGTGCAGCACCCACCGCGACCGCATCTCTGCGCCGGTGGGGTGGGAGCTGGTGCGCGTAGACCGCATTGAGCTGGACGAGGATGATGACCTTATGGCACTGGCCCAGGCGGTCAAGGAAGACGGCAGGGTAACAACGGGGCTTGTCGATGACCGCAGCGCCGGCTCCGGGGCAGATCCCATCGATTACACCGCCACCTTCGATGGCGCTGATCCTGCCAATTCTAATCACCCGGTATTTCGCACTCGCCGCGTGGCCTATGCCAAAAAGGCCCGCCGCGCTCACCTGTCCGTCGTTCCCGATGCGCACAGCGAAGATAATTCTGCCGAGAAGCAGGACATGGACACCGAGTCTGATTAAAGCAAGGGCGCTGAGCACAGCGCCTGAGAAAGCTCGCGCTAGCTAGCTGCAGACACGGAAGGAGCACTGCGCTAGTTGCCCGCAGGCGGGGAGTATTATTGCGAGGTATGCGAACTCGTGAGCATCTTGATGCAGTGATTAAGGCCTATGACGTCCGTGGCGTGGTGGGCGAAGATATCGATGAAGACTTCGTGCGCGATACTGGCGCCGCTTTCGCCGCAATCCTGCGCGAAGAAGGCGAAAACACCGTGGCCGTAGGCCACGATATGCGCCCGTCTTCTCCCGCGCTGGCGCAAGCCTTTGCTGAGGGCGTGGTGAGCCAAGGCCTCCACGTGACGCTTCTGGGGCTTACCTCCACCGATGAGCTCTACTATGCCGCGGGTTCTATGGAGTGCGCGGGCGCGATGTTTACTGCCTCCCACAACCCGGCGAAGTACAACGGCATCAAGCTCTGCCGCGCCGGTGCCGTCCCCGTTGGACAACAGACTGGGCTGGAAGAGATTAAGCAGATGCTTATCGATGGCACCCCAAACTACGACGGCCCCAATGGTGCTATCGCCGAGCAAGAAATCCTGACCGGATACGCGGACTTCCTGCGCCACCTCGTGCCGCTGGAAGAATCCAAGCCGCTGGTCGTGGCCGTCGATGCCGCCAATGGCATGGGCGGGCACACCGTCCCGGCCGTCTTTGATGGCCTGCCCTTCGATGTCCGCGATCTTTACTTTGCGCTCGATGGCACCTTCCCCAACCATGAGGCGAACCCGCTGGATCCCAAGAACCTAGAGGATCTGCAGAAATTCACCGTAGAGCAAAAGGCCGATATCGGCCTTGCCTTTGACGGCGACGCAGACCGTTGCTTCGTGGTGGATGAAAAGGGCCAGCCGGTATCGCCGTCTGCCATCTGTGCGCTGGTGGCTAGCAGCTACTTGGATAAATTTCCAGGCGCGACCATCATCCACAACCTAATTGCCTCCAAGACGGTGCCGGAGCTCATCGCGGAAAAGGGCGGTACCGCAGTGCGCACGCGCGTGGGTCACTCCTTCATCAAGGCTCAAATGGCCGAGCACAGGGCGGCCTTTGGCGGCGAGCACTCCGCGCACTACTACTTCCAGGAATTCTGGAATGCCGATTCCGGCATGCTGGCCGCCATGCACGTTCTGGCCGCGCTGGGGCAGACGGATAAGCCGCTTAGTGAGCTCATGGCGGAGTACTCCCGCTATGAGGCCTCCGGGGAGATCAACTCCACCGTGGCGGATCAACAGGCCGCCACCCAGGCGGTACTCGATGAGCTGGCGGATAAGATTGAATCCGTCGATGAGCTAGATGGCGTTACGGTCGAGCTCAAGGGCACGGATGCTTGGTTTAATGTGCGCGCTTCCAATACCGAGCCGCTGCTGCGACTCAATGTTGAGGCGAAGACCTCCGAAGAGGTGCAGCAGATCGTAGACGAGGTCCTCGCCATCATCAGGCGCTAATTACTGAATTACTGCGCGCGGGAGTGGGCGACCATGTCTTCCCACTCCACGTACTTCTTTCGCTCGCGGCCTTCGCGCTCGCCCAAAGCGCGCTCAGCGGCATCGAGGCGCTGCCAATCCTGCCACGTGAGGTAGTCGATGCCCTTATCTGCGAAGGCCTCGGTGATATCGCCGGCGGTGGGGGACGGTAGGGTGCCCGCGGCGGCATCATCAAGCAGCATGCCAATGGTTTCACTGGCATCGGACTTGGTATTGCCAATCAGGCCCACGGGCCCGCGTTTTACCCAGCCGGTGGTGTAGAGGCCGGGCACGATGGCGCCCTCTTCGTCGATGACGTGGCCGCCGTCATTGTTGATAACGTTTTTCTCGCTATTAAATGGCACGCCATCCACGGCGTCTGAGCGATAGCCCGTGGCAAAGTAGACCGCTTGCACTGGCCACGTGGTGAATTTACCCGTCCCGCGCACGCTGCCATCGCCGGTCAGCTCTGTGCGCTCCGTTTTGATCCCGCTGACTCGGCCGTTCTCACCGAGGATCTCCACCGGCTGCTCGAAGAGGTGGATCTGCAGCGTATGCGGGGCCTGTTTGGGATCGCGAATGGCATATTGCTCAAGAACCTGGCACACCAAATCCGTAGACTTGCTGGAAGCGCGAGCCTCTAGCGAGGCCTCGTCGTAATCAATATCTTCCGGGGAGACGACCACATTGATGTTCTCCGAATGGTCGAGCTCTTTGAGCTCTTGCGGGGTGAACTTGGCTTGGGCGGGCCCGCGGCGCCCGAAGACGCGTACGGTTTCTGCCTTATTTTGTGCCAGCGAATCGTAGACATTATCGGCGATTTCGGTCACCTTGAGTTCATCGCCCGTCTTGGCCAAGATGCGTGAGACATCCAGTCCCACATTGCCCACGCCGATGACGGCGACCTCGCTGGCGGAGAGATCCCACTCGCGCTCAAAGCGCGGATTTCCGTCATAAAAGCCCACGAACTCACCGGCGCCGTGCACTCCCTGCAGTTGTGCACCAGGGATATCGCGGTGGCGATCGCCTACTGCGCCGGTGGCGAAGACGACGGCATCGTAGTGCTGCTGGAGCTCGTCTACGGTGATATCGCGGCCGATGTGCACGTTGGTAAGCAGGCGAATCTGCTCCGTATCTAAGACGCGGTGCAAGGATTTAATGATGCCTTTAATACGTGGGTGGTCAGGGGCCACGCCGTAGCGGATGAGACCGAAGGGCGCGGGCATTTGCTCAATGAGATCGATGCGCACGTTTCCGCCGGTCTTTTTCACCAGAATGTCGGAGGCGTAAATGCCGGCGGGGCCGGCACCAATGACGGCTACGTTTAAGGGTTTATCTGACACGGTAAATCTGCCTTTCTAGTGTGCGTATTCTCCCGCGGCGATGCGAGGAGGAAATGGAGTCCTCAACGGATATGCGCAAATAGACTGAGTGGTCTATTTCCGGCAGGTGAGTACGGAATTTCTCTTAACAGAGTGAACCGTATGGTCTGTTTGCGCACAAGTGGGATAATTAGATTCTTTATTAAATGCCTTTAATGCGCTGGTCACGGCGCTGGCGAGGGTGAAAATAAAACAGACCGCTTTGTCTGCGATCTGTAGACGGGTAGGTTTTCCTTCAACGCTTTGAAAGGGAGGTCTACACCACATTATGGCTACCGCAACGACGACCAAACGCAAGCCACGCGCCAATAAGCCCGAGGGCCAGTGGAAAATTGACGGTAAGGAACCGTTGAATAACGATGAGGCCATCAAGCAGGACGATGGTGGTCTCTCAGCCAAGCAGCGCGTAATAGACATCTACTCCAAGCAGGGATTTTCCTCTATCCCACCGGAGGATTTAGCGCCGCGCTTTAAGTGGTTGGGGCTGTATACGCAGCGCAATCAGAACTTGGGTGGGGAGATGACCGCCAAGCTGTCCAATGCAGAATTGCAAGATGAATACTTCATGATGCGCGTGCGCTTCGATGGCGGCCGTGCTGATCCGGCCAAGCTGCGCGCGGTGGGAGAAATCTCGCGCGATTATGCTCGCTCTACCGCGGACTTTACAGACCGGCAGAATATCCAGCTGCACTGGATTCAGATCGAAGACGTACCCACCATCTGGGACAAACTCGAATCCGTGGGCCTGGGCACCTTGATGGGGTGCGGCGATGTGCCCCGCGTCATTTTGGGCTCGCCGGTCGCGGGAGTGGCTGAAGATGAGATTATCGATGCCACCCCAGCTATCGAGGAAATCAAGAATAATTACTTACCGCGCGAGGAGTTCCATAACCTTCCCCGCAAGTTCAAAACCGCTATTTCCGGCAATGCGCGCCAGGACGTTACGCACGAAATTCAAGACGTTGCCTTCGTAGGCGTCAACCACCCCGAATATGGGCCCGGCTTCGATTGCTTCGTGGGCGGGGGACTGTCCACCAACCCCATGCTCTCGCAGTCATTAGGCGCGTGGGTGCCACTCGAGCGCGTTCCGGAAGTATGGGCCGGCGTGGTCAGCATCTTCCGCGACTATGGCTTCCGCCGCAACCGCAATCGCGCGCGCCTGAAGTTCTTGGTGGCTAAATGGGGCATCGAAAAGTTCCGCCAAGTGCTCGAGGAGGAGTACTTGGACAAGCCGCTGGCCGATGGCATCCCGCTCGAGGTCAATCCCGGCAGCCGCGATCACCTAGGTGTGCACAAGCAAAAGGACGGCAAGTTCTACGTTGGCGTGAAACCCACCGTGGGCCATGCAACGGGCGAACAGCTCATTGCCATTGCTGATGTGGCAGAAAAGTTCGGCATCTCGCGCATCCGTACCACCCCGATGAAGGAATTGCTCTTCCTCGATGTGGAGGAAGACGATATTCCGGCGCTCTCGCGCGCGCTGGATGAAACGGGCCTGTATTCCCAGCCCACGGAGTTTCGCCGCGGCGTCATTTCCTGCACTGGTCTGGAATTTTGCAAGTTGGCGCACGTGACCACGAAGGCCCGTGCCATCGAATTGGTGGACATCCTCGAAGACACCCTGGGGGATTTGGATGTACCCATTTCCATCGCATTAAACGGCTGCCCGAATGCGTGCGCGCGCTCCCAGGTATCCGATATTGGGCTCAAGGGCCAGATCGTCACGGATGCCGATGGCAACCGCGTCGAGGGCTTCCAAGTCCATTTGGGTGGCGCCTTAGGCCTTTCCCCTGACTGGGGCCGCAAGCTCCGCGGACACAAGGTCGTGGCCGATGAGGTCCCAGACTACGTCATACGGCTGGTCAATAAGTATAAGGAACAACGCGAAGAAGGCGAGCAGTTCCGCCACTGGGTACTGCGCGCCGAGGAGGAAGATCTGCAGTGAATTTTCGCCGTAAGCCTAACCCCAATCGCAATCACCCCACCTTTTGCCCCTACTGCGCCGGCACCGATCTCTTCCCGGATGAAGAAGACGACTTTGCCTGGAATTGCCAGGAATGCCTGCGCGTATTTTCGGTCCGCTTCCACGGACAAGACGATGCCCCCGTAGCACCGGCCCCAGCAGTCTCTTCCACCGAGGCCCTGCAGCGCTCCCTAGCCCGCCGCGGACACTCCACGGCTCCAGTGGATTAAGGATGCACCATGACCGCACTCATTACCTTGTCCCACGGCTCGCGCCACCCGGGCGCCGCCGCCGGCGTTGAACAGCTCACCCAGGCCGCTGCCGCCGCGATTCCAGACCGACCTGCTTATCGTGCGGCACACCTGGAGTTCAATACTCCCGATCTCACCGCCGCTGCGGTCGATCTCGCTCGTTGCGGGGAGGATACGGCCGTAGTCATTCCATTGCTCTTTACGCAGGGTTACCACCAGCGCGTTGACGTTCCCCGGGTTATCGCTGCGGCCGAACAGGCTTCAGGCCTGCGCTTGGTGCAAGGTGAGTGCTTGGGCGGAGGGCGTGCCGTACCAGATGTGGGCAGGCGGGAAGCCGCTGAAGCCGAATTGGCGGCGGTGCTCGCGGCACGCGCCAGGTCTGGGGATACCCACCACGTCATCTACTCCGTTGGTTCCTCTGCTGCTGCGGCCAATGACTCCGTCCGCCGACTTGCGGCTCAGGTATCCCGAATCACCGGCGTTCCCGCTACGGCCGCATTTGCCACCCGCGGTGGCAGCAATGACATTCATGCATTGGCAAGAAGCACTGCGCGAATGCGGGTTATCCCGCTGTTTGTTACCGCAGGACTGCTCCTTAAACCACTGTCATCTACCCCCAGCAATGTCACCGTCGATCCCGTTCTGGGTACCGACCTAGCTGGTATCGTTGCTGCTCACTATCACATCGCCCAGGAGGTCGGTGTTCCATGCTAACCCTTATTTTAATCGCCGTGGCCGGTGCGGCCGCTCAGCTTGTCGATGGCGGCATCGGCATGGGCTTCGGCGTCACTTCAACCACCATCCTCCTCCTAGCAGGCCTAGGACCCGCCCAAGCCTCCGCCGTAGTTCACACCGCGGAACTGGGGACGACTGCAATGTCTGGCCTCAGCCACGCTCGGTTTGGCAATGTGGATTGGAAGACCGTCTTCCGGCTGGGCGTTCCGGGTTCTATCGCGGCGTTTATCGGCGCCACTGTGCTCTCCAATATCTCCACCGATGCGGCTGCTCCCATTACCGCGCTCATCTTGGTAGCCATCGGCAGCAACCTCATCTGGCGCTTTTCCCGCCCGCGCCGGGCGAAGTTTGTGCAAAAACGCAGCCATTCCACCCCATTTTTGATTGGCCTTGGTTCCGTCGGCGGATTCGTCGACTCCACCGGTGGTGGTGGCTGGGGTCCGGTGTCTACCTCGACGCTTATGGCAATTGGCCGCGAGCAGCCTCGCCGCATCGTCGGCACGGTAAATACCGCCGAATTCCTAGTCACACTGGGGGCCACCCTCGGTTTCGTCGTTGGATTGTGGCAGGATATCGTCGCCAACCTCTCCGCCGTGTTGGCCCTGCTCATCGGTGGTTCCATTGCCGCGCCGATTGCGGCATGGGTGATTTCCCGGATTGAGCCGGTCGTCCTCGGTGGCCTCGTGGGTACGGCTATCGTGGCGCTGAATATCGGCAAGGTCTTAGGCGGGCTAGAAACCTACTTCGGGCTGACGGTGCCGGGCTCCGTCTCCCCGCTGCTCATGGTCATGATTCTCGTCGTGGGTATTTCCGCCACCATCCACGGCGCGCGGGCTACCCGGGCTGCTCGCGTAAGGGAGCTGGAAGCCGAGAACGCCGAGACCAAGGCACACGCGGAATTTCATGCCGCAGGCTTTGCGCACAACGCTGCCGGTGCCTCCAAGGACGTGAGCATCGTGGAGGACTCCGCACCGCAGGCGGATAAGGCCTAATCCCCGGCTGGGTCGAGGCCGGCAACCTCGCCAATGACATAGACGGCGGGGGAGGAGACATTATGATCCTCCATCGTCTGCGCAAGTTGCGCTAGTTCACAGCGAAATTCCCGCTGCGTGTTCAGGGTGCCCTCCTGGATAATCGCGCACGGTGTCGAGCCAGCGAGCCCGCCGTCTTGCAATGCCCTGGCAATCGCCGGGGCATTTTTCACACCCATGATGATGGATAAGGTCGCGCCGGACTGGGCCAGGGCGTGCCAATCCACGAGGGACTTCTCGTGCCCGGGAGGCAGGTGGCCCGATACAACGGTAAAGCCGTGAACCATGCCGCGCTGGGTGACAGGGATGCCAATACCTGCGGGCACGGAAATGGCGGAGGTCACCCCTGGGATCACGGTGGTGGGGATAGATGCCTGGGTTAGGGCCTGTACCTCTTCAAAGCCGCGGCCGAACACGAAAGGATCGCCGCCTTTGAGCCGCACCACCTTCTGCCCGGCTTGAGCGTGCTCGATGAGCAGCTCGTTGATCTTGTCCTGGGTGATCGACTTTTTGTAGGGCAGCTTGGAGACATCGATAAGCTCCTTTGCGGAAATATCGCAGAGCTTATCCAACTGCGGGGCAGGGCCTAGGTGATCGGTCAAGATGACCTCGGCCTCCTGTAAGGCGCGCATGCCGCGAACCGTAATCAGGTCCCACGCGCCGGGGCCGCCACCGATAAGGGATACGGGATGAATCTGTACTGACGTCATGCCGCACCATCTTAGTGGGAGCCAGACTATGCTAGAGCGATATGGATAACGGTTTCACTGATGGTTCCGCCTATGACACCGAAACGGTGCGATTTTTTGATGTCGCCCACGAGGGCGCGCAGATTCGTCTGCTCGCCGGACAAGTGGAGCGCTGGGGTGAAATCTTAAACGGGCTCAACCCGCGCTCCCTGGTCATATTGCCCACCGACGCCATCGCCCGCGAGGCAGCGCACCTCGGAGTCGGCTTGGCCGAACCACTGCGCATTCCCTTGGTGGTGACGGAATCGCTGCCGCAGTACGTGGGCGCGCTCGATATCGTCGTAGCGGTAGGCGAGCCCGCAGAATGCGATTGGGCCTCCCGCGCGCTCATTGCGGCAAGCCAGCGCGGCGCCACCACCATTCTGGTGGGCCCGGCAAGCGGCCCCCTGGTAGAGGATTGCCCGGAAGACACCCTCATTGCCCCGTCGCTTCCCACCGCGGAGGGCTGCTCGCCGGCGCGGTTTATCACTGCCCTGTACGCGCTGTGCAGCATCGTGCATACCTCCCCACACGCGGTGCGCGAGGAGCTAGAGGACCTCGCCGCCGCCGTGGACCGCGAAATCGAGCAGCTTTCTCCAGAGCGCGATGATGCCATCAACCCGGGACGGCAGCTGCGCGAATACGCAGAGGGCGCGCGGATTATCCATTCTTGCGTTATCGATCCCTATGCGTATGCCGAGCGTCGCGAGCGCGTGCACATCGATACCCTGGTCGCCCGCATGGCCGCGACTATCTGGGCCGTGCACGGGCTGCCCGGGACCTTCGTCGAGCCCGCTGACCTGAGTGGCGCACTCGATCGGGGTACCGAATCCAGCACGGCGTCCACGCCTGCCGATGACCTTTTCTACGATCCCTTCATCGACGGTGCTGGCGCGGAGGCACCTTTGATACCCTTAAAAGTGATTTTCTGGGGGCAGGAAGAGGCGAACCTGCCCAACTCGCTTGCAGTCCGCAGCACCGACCCGGAACCGGGCCTTGGGCACCTTGCCCGCTCGCTGCAGCTTATTACGCGGAGTTTTGCCGCGACCGCCTACGAGATTTCTAAAGGATAGAAATAAATGCAATTACTGGAAGGCGCAATCCGCAACTATTCGTGGGGCTCGCGCACCCTCATCCCTGAGCTGCGGGGCGAAGAAGCCGCAGGAAAGCCGGTAGCTGAACTCTGGTTTGGCGCCCACCCAGGCGATCCTTCCACGGTGGATGGCCAGCTTCTCAACGAGGTGATTGCGGAGGATCCAGAAGGCCAGTTGGGTACGCGAGTCTACAAAGAATACGGCGAAAAACTGCCGTTTTTGTTGAAGATTCTCGCCGCCGAAGACCCGCTATCTTTGCAGGCCCACCCCTCCAAGGAGCAGGCCGAAGAGGGCTTCTCCCGCGAAAACGAGGCGGGTATTGCCCTGCAGGCCGCAAATCGCAATTACAAGGACGATAACCACAAGCCGGAACTTATCGTGGCGCTCTCGGATTTCTATGCCATGGCCGGGTTCCGTCCCCTGGCACAAACCCGCGAGCTCTTTGCCGCCTTGGAGTGCCCAGAGCTTGAGCGTTATCTTGCCATGCTTGACGATGACCCCGCGGAATCCTCCGAATCCGCCAACCTCCGGGTGCTTTTCACCACGTGGATTACCATCCCTTCGGCCAAGCGCAAGGAGCTTATTAAGGCCATCGTTGCCGCCGGCGAGCGCCTGATTTCCGCCGACCCGAAGGATTGGAAAGCGCGGGTCATGGCTACGGTGGTGGACCTTAATGATCGCTACCCTGGCGATATTGGCGTGCTTGGCGCGCTCTTGCTCAACCACATCGAGCTTGCCCCAGGCGAGGCCGTCTACCTCGACGCTGGGCAGCTCCACGCGTATGTCTCCGGACTTGGCGTAGAAATAATGGCCAATTCCGATAACGTCTTGCGCGGCGGATTGACCCCGAAATTCGTGGATGTGCCGGAGTTGGTGAAGGTCCTGACCTATGCGGCCGCCAATGAGCCGCGGGTGCAGCAAAAAGATAAGCGGAACCAGGATAACGTCCATGGTGCCGAGGCTTGGTCCTATCCGGTGCCCATCGATGAATTTCTGCTTGATCGCGCCGAGCTCGGGCCCGATTCTTCTGTCGACCTCGATTATGACGGCCCCACCATCGCCTTGTGCACCGCTGGTTCCCTCAACCTTCGCAATGCCGCGGGCGAGGAATTGATCCTTTCTCCGGGCCAAGCCGCATGGCTGCCGGCCTCCGACGGTGTGGTTACCGCCCAAGCTCACGCTGTACATGAGTCAAGTCCTGAGGGCTGCACGGCGCAATTATTCGTCGCCCGAGTCTAATAGGCCTTATAACTGTGCCCCCTTGCTAGAAAATCCCAGCAAGGGGGCACTTTTAGGTGCTGGCGGCATTTGGGCCGAGGCTAACTCCCTGGTACCAGTTGCGCTAGCCGCATAGAGGACTTAGCGCGCAGCGGAAGATCCCGCGGCAGAGCTTCCCGTTGCAGGGAGATCCGTGGGCTCTTGGTTTCCCGTCTGTTGCGTAGTGGCAGGCTTCCCGGTTGCTTCCGGCTCGGCGTGGGATTTATTTTTCGCCTGCGGTGCGCTAGAAGGCGCGCCCGTTCCCGCACCGTGTCCCTCTGTGGTGGCATTACGAGCAGACGGGGTGCGCTGCGCGCTCCCGTTGGTATATGACTTTTGTGGGGCCTGCGTTGATGGCGGCTCCGGGTTATCGGATCCGGCTGGCTCTACCGGTTTTCCGGACTCTCCACCCTGATCACTTTGACCTGGCTTCCCCTCGCTTGGAGCAGAAGATGGAGCTGGTGAGCTTGGTGCCGGGGAAGACGGTGCTAAGTTATCCGGCTTGCTGGGATTATCCGGCGCTGCCTGCATGGTGCCGGCACCGTTACCATTCTGCGGAGCCTGGCCCCCCTGGGCGGACGGGGCGTTATTAGCGGAAGCGTCTGGAGAGTAGACATTTCCGGGGCGGTACACCTTGGTAGGGCGGGTAGCCGCGTGGGGATGCGTGACGGCATTGGGCGCCAAGTATGGGTCCGTCGATTGCGGGCGCTGATGGTCCGATTCACCAGCGCCTGAATTAGACTCTGCGGAGGTGGAGTTTTCCGGCGAAGGCTTCTTATGTGTCGACGATGTCGTCGATTCTTCAGCGGAAGTATTTTTTGGTGCCACGCTAGAGGTAGGGGACTCATTCGCGGCGTTGGAGTAACGGGCGCTCGGCGTGCTCATGCGCCACACGCCCACTCCCACGACGACGGCGGCGATAAGGCCGAGCACGATGAACACGTACACGCGACGTGAATCTGGCTTCATCGTGCTCTCCTTTCTTAGTTACATAGGGTGGGTAACAAGTTGATAACGAGAGTATCATGCATTGGAATTTTCGCGACAGCCTTTAGAATCCGTGATATGTGAACAAAGCTCAAATGGGAAAGTGGATTTTCAATGCAATCCTTTTCATGCCCGATTTTTCTGCGCCGCAAAAGCGTGTATAAATGGCGCTAAACCCGTCGAAGGAGTGAGAAATGAGCAGCTGGGACGAAGAGATTTTTAGCACCGATCTCAACGTGGATTTTCTAGATGAATTGGCAAACCTCGATGAAGAAGGGGTAATCCGCGCAGTACAGGATGCCTGCGAGGTGGCTCGCAGCAAGAACGATTTAACCGAGGAAGAACAGCTCAACGCCCACGCTGCGGCCACGATCGCCGCCATTTGGGCAGGCGCGCCGTTCAGCGCCAGCGAAACCGTTGAAGACTACCCCTATATTAGGGACTTGGTGGGAACCGTTGACGATACCCTGACCGAAAATGCCCTTGAGATCCTGGATACCGTCGAAGGAGACTACGACGTGGAACCGTTTATCGAGGCACTTTCTTAAAAACCACCTCCCTCGGTGCCGCTGGCGCCGCCTAGGAGCAGAAAGGATTCTGCATATCTCACCATGCTTATAAGCATTGAAGGCATTGACGGCGCCGGAAAAAATACACTTGCGACCGCAGTGCGGGACGCCCTCCAAGTCCCAGTAAAAACCGTTTCCTTTCCGCGTTATGAGACCTCCATCCACGCGCAACTTGCGCGCGAGGCGCTCTACGGAAAGATGGGCGACCTTACGGATTCGGCCTACGGTATGGCCACGCTTTTCGCCCTCGACCGCTTTGGGGTAAAAGAGGAATTGCTGGCGGCGAAGCAAACGCGCGAGGTAGTGATCTTAGACCGCTATGTAGCCTCCAACGCTGCCTATTCCGCAGCCCGGTTGCGCGACGATAGCCTCTTCCAATGGGTCTATGACCTAGAATTTGGCACCTTGGGCCTGCCACAAGCAGACCTGCAGGTGTATGTGGATACGGCGGTGGAGGTGGCATCGGCAAGAGCGCAGTCCCGAGCCGCCAGTGATTCCACCCGCGAGCGCGACCACTATGAACGCGATGGGGGATTGCAGGAGCGCACCGCCGCCGCTTACCGGCGCCTAGTCGAGTCCGGGTGGGGCGGGCGCTGGATCGCCACCGCCGATGCGGATACTATTACGGCAGCAATAGATGACCTTGTAGGAGATTAAAACGTGGCGCCAACGATTTTGGTTGTGGATGATGATCCAGCGATCTCGGAAATGCTGACCATTGTCCTTGAATCTGAGGGACTCAATCCCGTCCCCGTCATGGATGGCAACGATGCCGTTCCTGCCTTCCGCCAGCACGAACCGGATCTCATCCTTTTGGACCTCATGCTGCCGGGTATGAATGGTGTGGATATCTGCCGCACCATCCGGCGCGAATCCGCGGTGCCCATTGTCATGCTTACCGCCAAGACCGATACCGTGGATGTGGTCTTAGGCCTTGAATCTGGCGCGGATGACTACATCACCAAGCCCTTTAAGCCGAAAGAGCTCATCGCCCGCATTCGGGCGCGCCTGCGCCGCACTGACTCCGCGGAACCGGAAACCCTTGAGGTTGCCGATCTGGTCATCGACGTGCCGGAACACACGGTGCGCCGTACCGATGGCACCGAATTAAACCTGACCCCGCTGGAGTTCGATCTCCTGCTGGAAATGGCGCGCCACCCGGGGCAAGTGCATACTCGCGAATCGCTGCTGGAATCCGTCTGGGGCTACCGCAATGCCTCCGATACTCGTTTGGTTAACGTGCATGTGCAGCGCCTGCGCGCCAAGATCGAGCACGATCCGGAAGATCCGCAGATCGTGCTGACGGTGCGCGGCGTGGGGTATAAGACCGGCAAGGCCGGTGCCGGGGAGTAAGGAAACATCAGAATTCTGGACCGCGTGCGGCGCATTCGTGACGCCATAGTAGATACGCTGCGCACCTCATTGCAGGCGCGCGTTATCGGCATGATTGTGGTCGCCTCCTCGGTGGTCATGATCATCTTGGCCTATGCCTTGGTCTCCGTGCTGACCCAGCGGTTAGTATCCCAAAAAGAAGACGTGGCGCTGCAGGAACTCGAGCGCGCCCGCACGGCGGTGGAGCAGCAAATCGATGCCACCAGCTCGGCAAACTCGGTGCAGGTGCGCATCAATTCCGCGCGCGCTTCCTTGGATCAGCTCTCTGCACAACAAGGCGATGCGCAGGCCGTATATGAACCCGTCATCGTGGTGGAAAACCAAGATGGATCCATCACCACCTCGCCGGAGGATTTCCCGGTGCCGGAACAAATGCGGCAGATGGTGGGCCAGGACCAGATTGCGCAGCAGTATTACCCTGTCCCGCGCGGCAATGGCGATTACTATAATGCGCTCATGGTGGGCACTCCCACTGATGCAGAGATTCCGAATTTGCAGGTCTACCTGGCCCTTTCCATGGAGTCGGAAGAATCCACGATGGCGCTTATGCGCGGGTTGCTCTCTGCTGCCGGCGTGGTGGTCGTGGTCTTGTTGGTGGGCATTGCCTGGTTGGCTACCCAGCAGGTCATTACCCCGATTAAGTCCGCGTCCCGCATTGCCCAACGCCTAGCCGCGGGCCACCTTAAGGAGCGCATGGCCGTGGACCGGGACGATGAGATGGGCCGCCTTGCCGCTTCCTTTAATAATATGGCGGATAAATTGTCCTCCCAGATTGCGCAGCTGGAGGAATACGGCGATTTGCAGCGGCAATTCACGTCCGATGTCTCCCATGAGCTGCGCACCCCCATTACCACCGTGCGCATGGCCGCAGACCTCATTGAATCCGAGGCCGATAGTCTGCCCGCGGGCGCCCAGCGCGCCTCCAAGCTCATGTCCAGGGAGCTGGACCGCTTCGAGGAACTGCTCGCGGATCTGCTAGAAATTTCCCGCCACGATGCCGGCGTGGCGGATCTATCCACCACGGCCATCGACCTGCGCTCCTGCGTGGATGCTGCCTACCGCCAGGTCGAGCACCTGGCCCAAAAGCTCGACGTGGAGGTCGTTCGCAATATGCCGGACGAGCGGATTACCATCCAGGCCGATTCGCGCCGGATCGAGCGTATCCTGCGCAACCTTTTAGCCAATGCTATCGACCACTCCGAGGGCAAACCCGTGGTGATCGATATTGCCACCACGGATAAGGCTGTCGGTGTGGCTGTTACGGATCACGGCGTGGGCCTGAAACCCGGGCAGGAAGAACTAGTATTCAACCGTTTCTGGCGCGCGGATTCTTCCCGCAAGCGCCACTCCGGCGGCACCGGGCTAGGCCTTGCCATCGCCCGCGAGGATGCAGCCCTGCATGGCGGCACGCTCGATGCCTTTGGCGTATTCGGCTATGGTTCCCGTTTCCGCCTCATCATCCCGCGCGAGCCGAATACCGAGATTGGTGATGAGCCCATCTCCCGCGAGATTCCAGGTGCCCCAGGCACAGCTTCAGACTCTGGACACGCTGCGCTTTCCGATGCCCCTGCTACCGCCGACCCCAGCGGCGCAACTGGCGCCGCGAATGCTAGTAACGCGGATATTAGTACCGAGGAAGCTGGGGAAGCGGAAGCTGATGCAACGGAGGATGGTGCAGCAGAAGATAAGGGCGGAGTGTCCGCTGGTGGGGCATCGCCAAGCAATAGCTCAGTGGTGGGCCGTGGAATTGGCATCGACGATGACTCCGCCGACGCAGCCGAGTCAGATGGTGACGGCATCCTGTGGCCCTCAGAACGCGAGCACAATCGCGGGGCCGCGTCGCCAGAGAGGCGCTCTTATAAGGCGCCAGATTTTAAGGGGGATATATAAATGAATTCGGTCGTACGCAACGGATTGTGGCGGCGGAGCACCGCAGTGGGCGCGGTGGCGGTGCTGTGCTTTGTTACCGGTTGCTCAACCTTGCCGCACGATACGAGCCCTCAGGTCGTAGGCACCTACCACAATCAGCCCGATGGCCCGGAAGAAGTCATTGCCCCAGAGGTGGGAGCAGACCCGGACCTTACCCTGCGCGATTTTTACCGCGCTGCGGCCGTTCCCACCAATGATCACGATGCGGCCCGTGGATTCCTCACGGAGACCGCCCGCGGGGCGTGGGATGCCTCGGGCGATGTCATGGTGGTCGATAGCCTGGATATTGTGACCGCGCCCGATAAGAAACAAAACACAGCGGAGGATGTGCGCTCATTTAATGTGCGGGGCACCATCATTGGACGGCTTAAATCCGGTGGGGCGTATGTGCCGGAAAATGAAGGCTACGAAGCTACCATCGATATGAAAATGGTGGATGACCAGTGGCTTATTAACGGGCTGCCGGCAGGATTGGTTATTGAGCGCAATGAGCTGCGCAATCATTACACCCCGCAATCGCTCTATTTTTATAAACAAACCGATGACGTCCTCGTCCCGGATCGCCGGTGGCTCTATAAAGGCAGCGAAGAATCCGAGTCCACGCTGATTACCCTCTTGATGGAAGGCCCATCCAGCAGCATCGCCCCGGCTACCCGCCGGGCAGCGGATGAAAAGGTCACCTTTGCTGGCTACGACAATGAAAACGGCTACCAGTTCGAGGGCTTGTCAGATCTGGATGAAAATGACCGCACCCGCTTTGCCGCGCAATTGGTCTGGACGCTTTCCGATGCCGGGCATATCGGCCCCTTTAAGGTCAAGGCCGATGGCAGCAACTTGGTGGAAGGCATGGATACAGTCAGCGTGGATGATTTTGCTGACTATAACCCCAAGATCAATAGCAATTCCCTGTCCACGCTGTACGCCTTGAACGAGGGCAACGTGCTGGAAGTCGATAGTGGGGTGGCCGAGCCGATCACTGGTGCCTTGGGCTCGAGCGGCAATGTGCAGTCAGTCGATGTCACCGAATCCGGCATGATTGCGGCGGTCAGCCGGAAGTCTAGTGGTGACTTCAAGCTGCAGATGGGCGAAATCGGCTCGGTCATGCAGGACTCGGTCGACGGCAAGACGTTGGCGCGGCCCACCTTTGAATTCAACGGGCAAGCAGCCTGGACGGTGGTCGATGGTGACCGCATCGTGCGCGTCGTGCGCTCCAAGACTACCGGGCGGATTTCGGAATCCGAGGTCGATGCCCGCAGCATTGACGAGATCGAAGGCGAAATCTCCGTTATTCGCCTCTCCCATAGCGGTGCACGCGCGGCGATGATCATTGATGGACACGTCTATATCGCCGCGGTGGCCCAATCCAGCAGCGGCGAGAAGCGCATTGTTAATGCCCGCGAGGTGGGTCCAGAGGTTTCCGGATCGGCATTATCGCTGGATTGGAATAATGATGGCTCGCTCATCGTGGGTACGTCCTCTGGGCAGTCGCCGGTATGGCGCATCGAGCAGGATGGTTCTTCGGCTTCTACCATGCCGACGGGTAATATCACCGCCCCGGTAGTCGCAGTGGCGACCTCGCCGTCAAAGCTTTATATAACGGATTCCCATGCCATGTTGGAACTTCCCGCCACGGTTGTCGATGAGGTGAACTGGCGCGAGGTGCCTGGCCTGCAGGGTCGGCGTTCTTCGCCTATCGTGTCCGATTAGAAGGCGGTTGCGCTCTAGGTGGCGCCGCCGCAAAGGCCTTTCGGGGGATGGGGCGGTGGCGCGCAGTGAGCCTGCGAGAACTGATTTTTCCGCGTGCGTGTGCGGGGTGCCGCGCGCCCGGACATGTCTTGTGCCCGCAGTGCCGGGAGCACCTGCGCCAGCCTCCTTACCTGGTAAGCCGCCCGCGGCTTTTGGGAGCACCGGTATTTGCCCTAGGGCCCTATTCCGATATTCGCCGCAATATCATCATCAGCATCAAGTAAAAACACGCAACCAGGCGGACAAAACACCAGCTAAGCGGGGGTTCCCTGACCCCCACG